>DLYJ01000103.1 GCA_003447785.1 Treponema sp. | reverse complement strand
AGCATCGGTCTTAAAAAGAAGTCACGCAAGGACAACAAAAAAGAAATGCGCCTTGTTTCCGTACACGAAACCGGACATGCACTTGTATCTGCCTTTATTCCTGACCATGAACCGGTAAACAAGATTACCGTTGTTCCGCGCTCTCACGGAATCGGCGGCTTTACACAGTACCGCGAAGCTGAAGAAAAGAACTTTATGACCAGAAAAGACCTGATTAATGAAGTTGATTCCCTGTTGGGCGGACGCGCCGCAGAACAGATTGTCCTGGGCGATATTTCTACCGGCGCTTCAAACGATATTGCCCGTGCAACAGACCTTGTAAAACAGATGATTACCGTTTACGGTATGTCAGAAAAATTTGAAAACATGACTCTTGGAAAGGGCGTCCTGGGAACCCGAGGCGGCGAACCAAACCTTGTCCGCGAATTCAGTGAAGACTCACAGAATTACATCGACAACGAAATCGCCCGTGTGATGAAGGAACGTTACACACACGTCCTGAATGTTCTGACCGAACACAAGGATCTTCTGGATTATATTGCAAGACGCCTTGAACAGATTGAAACAATGGACGGAAAGGAATTCTACGAAATTGTTAACGGTTCAAAACATTGTGATGAAATTATTGCTAATTCGTCGTCTGTCGTTGACGGTAATGCCCAATAATTCTAAAATTGAGGGAATATGAAAAAGAATTTGTTTTTAACAGCCCTTTTGCTTTCGCTTGCAGCAACAGCATTCAGCCAGGGAATTTTAACAGCAGCCGCATTCTTTCAGACTGTATCCGCCGAATACGGCAAAATAAATGACTACGAAGCAAGTGTAGAAATTAAAGCCGCAAAAAACGCAATGGAAGGAAAGGTTTCCTTTAAGCGGCCGGACCTTCTCCGCATTGACTTTACACGCCCGGAAGAACAGGTTATCTGTTTTAACGGTGATACCCTTACAATCTATCTGCCGGGAAACGCCGCAATCCTCAACCAGTCAGTTGAATCAAGCGGAAACAACGGCGCAAACATGGCTACTCCTCAGGGACTTTCCCTCATGAGCCGTTATTACTCGGTTGCATACGAGACCGGACAGGACCCTGTTCCTCTTGAAGAGGGCAGCGACGAAAAGGTTGTAAAACTCGTCCTGAGCCGCCGCAACACAAGCGAAGCTTTCCGCTACATCAATCTGAGCATTGTGCCTGAAACAAAACTTATCCGTCGGATTCTGGCTGTAACTCCCCAGGGAGAATCATTTCAGTTCGACTTTTCCAACTATGTAATCAATCAGGGAATCTCGGACCAGAGATTTATTTATGATCCGCCTTCTTCTGCAAATAACTACAATAATTTTCTATTCTCGGAGCAATAATTTATGGATAGCTACGGTGAGATTTTAAAAAATAAAAGAGAAGAAAAAAATCTTGATTTCAGTACAATCAGTCGTGATACTGCAATCGCACAGAATTATCTTAAAGCCCTGGAAGAAGAAGATGCTTCGGCATTTTCCGGAGAACCATATCTCGTAGGCTTTTTAAAAAATTACTCAGAATATCTCGGCGCAGACACAAACCGCATCATGCAGCTGTACCGCGCAAAAGTTGTTCAGGAGTCACCGGTTCCGGAAGGACTCATTGTTCACGAAAAACCAAAGTATGTAATTCCGCTCATTTTGGGAATTGTCGCAGTGCTGGTAACTGTCGGCGTAATAATTGGAATCACACTTGTTAAAAAATCAAACGAAAATTCAGAAAATGAACTTGCCCTGGCAAAAAGTTCAACTTCAAAACGATATGAACTTTCAGAAAAACCGCTTCAGGCACGTTTTTACAAGGGCGACCAGATTGTCCTGGGAACACCGTCAGGGGATCTGATTCTTACAGTTTCAAACACACAGGGCAAATTCGGCCTTGAAACTCCTGCCGGAGTTCAATACATCGAACTGAGCGAAGAAGTTGAAATTGACGTTGATGGAAATTCAACTCCGGAACTCATTGTTTATGTTTCTGATGTTTCAAATGAAGTAATTGAACGGGGAGCCGAAGCACGCATCCTCGTTAAAAACGAAACTGCCGTTGCAATCGGCGAAACAAAGACTTCAGAAATTCCAAACGCTGAAGACTTACCTCAGAACCAGAACCGCACGGTTATTCTTGAAGATACCCGTGCTTATCCGTTTACAATCAACGCAAGTTTCCGCGCAGGCTGTGTATTCCGTTACAGGCCGGACCGCAAGGAAACAACTGAAGATTACTTTACAAACGGTGATATCGTAACGATGACCGCTTCAAACGGCGTACGCCTTTGGATTTCAAACGGAAATACCGTAAAACTTCAGGTAATCGCAAATTCTCACTCATATGACCTGGGCGTTACAAAAGCCGGTCAGGTTGTTGTAGAAGACATCCGCTGGATTAAAGACACAGACGGTAAATACAAGCTTGTAATAAATGAACTCGACTAAATTTTTTTTTATCGATCAGCATGGTTGTGCCAAAAACCAGGTTGACGGTGAACTGATAATTTCTTTACTCAAGAAAAAGAACTGGATTCAAACCTTTGATGCCAGCCAGGCTGACTTGATTATTGTAAACTCATGCGGTTTTATTGAATCCGCAAAAACCGAAAGTCTGGATGCCGTTATGTCCGCCCGAAGAATGTATCCAAAGGCAAAAATTCTTTTGGCAGGTTGTCTTGCAGAGCGCTATGCAAATGAACTGCATGACAGTCTTACCGAAGCCGACGGTTTTTTTGGAAACGGCAAACTGGACGAAATCTATAAAATTCTCGATCCGCTGATGAATGACGAGCGTCCTGTCCTTGTTCCGGAACAGAAAGGTGTGTGCTGCGGTGACAGAAAACTCCTCTTAAACTTTCCGGGAAGCGCCTTTGTTAAAATTACGGAAGGCTGCAATAACCGCTGTTCCTTCTGCGCGATTCCCCTTATCCGAGGTAATTTAAGAAGCCGCCCTGCAGATGAAATTGTTACGGAAATTAAGGAACTTGTTTCCAAAGGAATTTACGAAATCAATCTCATTGGTCAGGATCTGGCTGCTTACGGAACCGGGGCTGAAGACAACTGTTTTGGTGACGGCCGCACACGCCTTCCCAACGGAACTCCGGGCACTGAAGTTTCAGGCGGAACTCTCACTTCAAACACAGAATCAGGGCTTTGCCGTCTTATAAAAATGATTTCTGCACTTCCGGGAACTTTTGCCGTACGCCTTTTGTATATTCATCCGGATCACTTTAACAGGGACATTTTACCTGTAATCAAGGCCGACAGCCGCTTTCTGCATTATTTTGACATTCCTTTCCAGAACGGAGATGACCAGATTATAAAGGCCATGAACCGTGTGGGTAGTACAGCGATGTATAAGGATTTAATCAGCACAATTCGAACTGAACTGCCTGATGCTGTAATCCGCACAACGCTTATGACGGGCTTTCCGGGAGAAAAGGCTTCTTCTTTTGAAAGCACAAAGGCCTTTTTGTCCGACATTAAACCAAACTGGAGCGGCTGTTTTTCTTATTCAAAGGAAGATGACACACCGGCCTATGATTTTAAGAATCAGGTTCCCCACAGGACTGCCGAAGCTCGTGCAAAGGAACTTGTAAAAATCCAGGCTGAAATTACAAAAGAAAAGCTTGCTTCATACTGCGGCCGGGAACTGGATGTTTTAATCGAAGAAGTTCTTGATAAGGGTCAGGATAATCCTGACGAAGGACTTGCAATTGCCCGGGCATGGTTCCAGGCGCCTGAAGTTGACGGAAGTGTTGTAGTCCGCTACGATTTTTCAGATGAGACGCAGAAAAAGGCTGTTCAGGTGGGACGCCTTGTCCGCGTAAAAATTGACGCTTCAACTGATGTGGATTTAAATGGTGAATTTACCGGTGACAGCCCGTTGAATAATTCAATCGCAGAAAATTCTTTTAAATTTGCACCTGATTTGATATAATGTTTAATAGAGCCTGGTATTTGAACTATATAAACACTGTTAAACTTTGATAGAACAAATGGCGGGTTTCAGTTAGCAGAAACGACTTAATATGGAAACGGGAAGGAAAGCCAGCGGCTGCTGGAGCATTTTGAAGGTTCGCAAGCGAGCGTCAGCGAGCGCAGTCGGATTCCTATTACCTTCAACCATGCGAAGACAGACGCGCTTTCCTGGAAGTGCACATATTAAGGTAATTTTTTAATAAAACCCGACATTTGAACTATATGATAATGATATAAAAATTGTGGAGGTATTTTATGAAAAAACTTCTTATGTTAGCCGGTCTTGCGGCTGTTGTATGCGCTCTTATCCTGACAGCATGCGGTTCATCTTCTGCAGCCGTTGCTTCCCAGGTTAGTGACCCTTCCGTTACCTTTGTAGTTCTGGATTCAAATCCTACAACCGGTTATTCCTGGTCATGCAGCGTTAAAGATTCAAATGTTCTTTCACTTGTTTCTGATAACTATACTCAGGACGAAGCTCCTGCCGGAATGACAGGTGTAGGCGGAAAGCACAGATTTGTATTCCAGGGAAAGAAGGCAGGTTCAACAGAAGCAACCCTTACTTACGCCCGGGCAAATCAGACCGCTGCACAGAAACGCGTTTACAGGTTTACTGTGGCTCAGGATCTTTCCACTTCTCTTGAACTTGTTTCTGCTGAATAAAGTTGGAACTCGAAGACCAAATTTTTTCCTCATATCAAAATGATTCATCCTCATACTCCCAAAACAGCGGACTTTCTGAAAGAGCCGGGGAGTATCTGAGCGTTTTAAACGATGAACAGAAAGAGGCCGTCCTTCATCAGGGTAAGTCCCTTTTGATTCTTGCCGGGGCAGGTTCCGGAAAAACCCGCGTAATCACAACAAAAATTGCATATTTAATCGGTGAGCGCAATGTTGAACCCTATTCGATTCTGGCGGTGACTTTTACAAAAAAGGCCGCAAACGAGATGCATGAACGCGCAGTTGCTCTGGACAGCCGTGCCGAAAGCTGCCAGATACGGACCTTTCACTCATTTGGCGCGTGGTTTCTGCGCATGTATGCAGAACAGGCAGGAGTGACCCCGAGTTTTACCGTTTACGACGATGACGACATGGTAACTCTGGTTTCAAAGTCAAATCCATCTTTAACCCGCGCCCAGGCTTCAAAGTTTGCACATTATATTTCCCTCTGCAAGGATTATTGCATTCTGCCGGGTGACAATAATATCAGCCAGATTGTAAGTGACAGCGACTTTGTGGAAGTGTACGAAAATTATCAGAAACGCCTCCGCGAAACGGGAAACGTTGATTTTGGCGACCTGATTCTGCTTCCTTACCTCGTGTTAAAAACTCATCCGGAAGTTAAGGAAAGAATCAACAGGCGATTTAAGGTTATCATGGTGGATGAATACCAGGATTCCAACGTTGCCCAGTTCAATCTGTTAAAATCCCTTGCGGGCCCTGACACATATGTTTGTGTTGTAGGTGATGATGACCAGTCAATTTATAAATTCCGCGGGGCTGAAATCCAGAACATCCTGACCTTTAAGGACAGTTTTCCGGATACTCAGATAATCCGCCTCGAAAGTAATTACCGCTCAAAGGCAGAGATTTTAGCCGTTGCGGACGATGTTGTAAAAAACAACGAAGGCCGTCTCGGAAAAACACTGCGGGCGGAACGGGGGGCAGGAAAAAAGCCTGTCTTAATCTTTTTGCCCACCCAGGACGAAGAAGCGGCTTTCTGCGCGGACATGGTGCTCCAGACTCATGAAGCGGGAGTTCCGTACAGTGACTGGGCTTTTTTGTACCGTACAAATGCCCAGTCCCTTACTTTTGAATCTGAATTCCTGCACCGTAAAATTCCTTACGCGGTTGTAGGCTCCTTAAAATTCTATGAGCGGGAAGAAATCAAGGACATGCTTGCCTGCCTGTCCCTTCTTGCCAACGCCCGTGACGAAATTGCTTTCCGGCGTATTGTAAATAAGCCTGCCCGGGGTATCGGCGAAACAAGTGTTGATAAAATCGTAAACGCATACCGCTCGCAGTTTGTAAATCCTCAGCCTGACGGGGAGGGTAAAACTCCTGCCGCACAAGACTATATTCATTGCGCAAGGCAATGCGCAAGGGAAAACGCAGGTCTTCTGACTAAAAAGGGGCGGGAGGGCCTGCTTAAGTTCTGCGAGATGTTTGAAGAACTTCAAAAGATTCTCGATGAAAATTCAACCAAAAAAGAAGAAAATCTGGCCGCTCCAAAAGATGTGAGAGAGCCTCATATAATCGACAAACTTTCCGTTCTTGTTGAACAGGTTGCAGAAAAGTCTGCCTTAAAGGAGTATCACCAGGCTCAGGATGAAATCTCCGGAACCCAGCGCGTGGCAAACATTCAGGAACTTGCAAACAGTGCCGTTCTGTACGAATGTACGATGGACGGTCTTCTTGAATTTTTGGACCATATTGAACTTGACCGCACCCTGGATACGGAAACTGATACAGACAATGATAGGGTAACTTTAATTACGCTCCACAATACAAAGGGCCTTGAGTTCAACCGGGTTGTTATGACCGGCATGGAATACGGAATTTTCCCGCGTCCGGAAAAGAGCGGAGATGATCTGGAAGAAGAGCGCCGCCTCTGTTATGTGGGAATTACCCGTGCCAGAAACGAATTGTACATGACCTGCTGTCAGAGCCGCCGTATGTACGGCCGCCTGGAATACATGAGCCCCAGCCCGTTCTTAAAGGAAATTGACCGGGACCATATAAAGATTCTCGGGCACGAACCTTCTTCTTTCAGTTCGTCGGCCTTCCACGGAGGCGATTACGGCTCCCTGGGCTTAAGTCATCCGGACATGGAAAGCGACCCCATCCGTAAAAAATACTGCAGGGGAGCAAGGGTTTTCCACGATGACTGGGGCTACGGGGTTATCAATTATTCAACTCTGACAGAAGAGGGAGAGTATATCGTCAGTGTCGGATTTGAATCCGGCGTGACAAAGAAATTTCTGCCAAAATATCAGCAGAATCAACTGATGGTGGTAAAAGAATGAAAAAGCTTTTGCTGGGTTTGGGTTTTGTATTTTTTGCAGGATTTATTTTTGCCTCGGACGCGGGTGTAATTTCTGATTATACCAGACAGAAAATTGATGAATTTGTAACGGAACGGATTAAATTAAAGAGCGCTGACGAAGAAACCGCCCTTAATTCAATCGAACATATAAAAAACGAAACTTTGTCTCACCTGAAGGAAAATGCCCTGGATTACGAACAGGAAGAATGCATTTTACAGAGCATTTATTTTACAGAGTTCTACGAGCACGCCTTGAATTCAAAAGGGAATCAGAAGGATTTGCGTGATAAGATGAAAAAGCAGATGGAACGCAACATAAAGCTCATTGAAAAACGCAGCCAGAATAAAATCAGTGCCTGGATGTACCTTGTTACAGGTGACGTAACTTCTTATTACATGACCCGCTCTCTTACCGCAACATTTTTGTACGGCTTTAAGGTAAAATCCTTTTACGAAAAATCAATCGAACAGGATAAATCCTTTTCTTCCGGCTATGTAAACCTTGGAAACTGGCTCTTTTATGCTCCTGGAATTTTTGGGGGCGGAAAGGACAAGGCCCTTAAAAACTATAAGAAGGGAATTAAATGCGCCGTAAATCCGGGGGAACAGTATCTTGCCTTTATCGCATACAGTCAGATAAATTACGAAAACAAAAAGAAAGATGTTGCCCTCGAATACCTGGAAAAAGCACGGGGCCTCAACCTCGGCTCAAAGGGCATCGACTTAATCCAGCGCTGCAACGAGAAAGGATACTCCAATTTTCAGTATCTGCGTAACCGTTCCGGCATCGATGAAGAGCTTGAAGAAGAGTAGATTAGTAGATTAAAACTGCCAAATTCGTTAAAATAAACGCTATGAGTGAACACAAAACCGTAGATCAGACTACACTGGAAAACCTGTTGTATTTGTCACGCCTTTCTCCGGAAAGTACGGACATGGCTACTTTGAAAAAACAGGTAGACGAAATTATCGGATATTTTGACATCCTTTCTAAATACGATGATTCAGAAAATCCTTACGATGCTTATCCTTCAACAAAAGCAGAAGCCCTCCGGGAAGACGAAGTCGTACAGGGCCTCGATATTCCTGATGTTAAAAAGGTTACCGACAAATTTATGGACGGTTACTTTCAGGTACCAAAAGTTCTTGGGGAGGGAGCATAATACCTTCTTAAGGATTTATGCATAAGAAGAATATGTATTATACAATCAAAGAAACTGTTGACGCACTCAAATCAGGCGCAGTTACAAGCCGTAAACTTGTTCAGAGCGCAATTGATACATTTGAAAGTGATAAAAAATCAGACAAACCATTAAACGCTTTTCTCGAAATTTATGATGATGTTCTTGAACTTGCTGATGAGGCAGATAAAAAAATCTCAGAAGCCCGGGCAAATGGTTCTGTAGACAAGCTGTTTGAAGAAACTCCGCTTCTTGGAATTCCTTTTGCAAACAAAGACAATATTTCCTGCAAGGGAAAAAGACTTACCTGTTCAAGTAAAATTCTTGAGGGCTACGTTGCTCCTTATGACGCAACTGTAATCGGCCGCCTTAAAACTGCAGGCGCAATTCCTCTCGGACGCTGTAACCAGGACGAATTTGCAATGGGTTCTTCAACTGAATATTCAAGTTACGGACCTACACGCAACCCGATTAACCGCGATTACGTATCAGGCGGTTCTTCCGGCGGTTCAACTGCCGCAGTTGCCGCAAACCAGGCTGTTTTTGGCATCGGTACTGAAACAGGCGGTTCAGTGCGCCTTCCTGCAAGTTACTGCGGTGTATACGGATTAAAACCGACTTACGGTGTTTTGAGCCGCTGGGGCGTTGTAGCATACGGTTCTTCCCTTGACCAGGTGGGAATTATCGGCCGCACTCCACAAGACATCGCCACACCGCTTGCTGCCATGGCAGGCGTAGACTTTTACGATGACACAAGTGCAGATCTGCCGGATGTGGATTCAATTAAAAACCTTAAAGCATATAAAGATTTTTCAAAACTTAAGGTTGCCGTTCCAAAACAGTTTGAACAGGCAAAGGGTCTTGATGCTGACGTTAAGAAGGTATTTGAAGATACAAAAGCATGGTTTACTTCTAAGGGAGCAAAAATCGAAGTCGTAGACCTTCCTGTTCTTGAAGCATCCATCGCTTCATACTATGTAATTGCCCTTTCAGAAGCCGCTTCCAACCTGAGCCGCTTTGACGGTATCCGTTACGGTGCCCGGGTTGACAACGGCAAAGGTTACGACCAGCTTTATGTTGATACACGAAGCGAAGGTTTTGGACCGGAAGTTAAGCGCCGCATTATCATCGGAAACTACGTTCTTTCAGAACAGTTCTCCGGAACAACATATAAAAAGGGTATGAGCGTTCGCGCACGTATCCAGAGAGAAGTTGCTGACCTGTTCAAATCTTATGATTTGATTTTGTGTCCGACATGTCCGACACCGGCCTTTAAGCTCGGTCAGAAAGTTGATGACCCGCTGGAAATGTACCTGAGCGACCTTTATACAACTTTCGTAAACCTTGCCCGTATTCCTTCAATTTCTGTTCCTGCCGGAAAAAACAAAGACGAAATGCCGGTTGGAATTCAGTTTGCAGCAAAGATGTTTGACGAAAGCAAAATTCTTGAGCTTGCTCAGGCATGGGAAGAAGACCACCCAGGCTGTGGAATTCCGTTGAAGGGAGACAACTAAGATGGCTATAGATAAATGGGAAATTGTAATCGGCTGTGAAATCCATACTCAGCTTTTAACAAAAACTAAAGCATTCTGTGCCTGCGAAAACCGCTACGGCGGTATGCCTAATACACGCGTTTGCCCGGTTTGTCTCGGACTTCCGGGAGCAATGCCTCGTATTTCCAAGGGCTATGTTGAACTTGGAGCAGTTGCAGGCCACGCATTGAACTGTAATATCGCACGTTTTACAAAATTCGACCGCAAGCACTATTTTTATCCTGACCTTACAAAGGGCTATCAGATTACTCAGTATGATATTCCTCTCTGTACTGACGGATACGTAGATCTTCCGCTCTGGCATTATTCAAAGGATGAACAGCCCGGCGGAGCAAAATGCCGCGATAAAAACTTTAAGGGTGAACCTTGTATCATCGACGGAAAGTACCGCCGTGTCAGAATTGAACGCATCCACCTTGAAGAGGACGTAGGTAAGTCTCTGCACCTTCAGGGCGCACACTCTTACATCGACTACAACCGTTCAGGAACACCCCTTATCGAAATCGTAACAAAGCCTGACATGACAAGTCCTGAAGAAGCCGCTCTGTTCATGCAGACTGTTCAGGAAATATTGCGTTATGTAAACGTTACTGCAGGTAACCTTGAAGAAGGCAACATGCGCTGTGACGCCAACATCAACCTTAATGTGTGGGAAGACGGAAAGCTTTATCACACACCGATTTCCGAAATTAAAAACCTTAACTCATTCAAGTCGATCCGTGACGCCTGTACATATGAAGCTCAGCGCCAGTTAAAGGAATTCCAGGAAGACCGCCAGGAATTCAACCCTGGATTTAAGGTAACAATGGGCTGGGATGAAGCAAAAGGTCAGACCGTCGTTCAGCGTACAAAGAACTCATTTGTAGACTATCGCTTTGTTGTTGAACCTGATATTAAACCGTTCTCTGTTTCTGAAGAACTCATCAACCGCGCCCTGAGTCGCGTAGGTGAACTTCCTGAGCCAAAACGCCAGAGATTCAAGAAAGAATACGGTCTGTCAGACTTTGACGTAGAAACTTTGACAAGTTCACGGGCCCTTGCATTGTGGTTTGAAGAAGCCGCAAAGGGTGCAAAAGACGTTAAAAAGGTTGCAAACTGGATTCTTGCAGAACTCCTTGCAGTTCTGAACGAAAAGAATATTACCATCGAAAAGGTAAATATTACTCCAAAACATATTACAGAGCTTGTAAACGCAATTGCAGACAAAAAAATCACTTCTGCGCAGGGTAAAACCGTATTTGCAAAGATGATGGAATCTGCAAAACTTCCTTCAGAAATTATCAAAGACGAAGGAATGGAAACTGTAAGCGACACCGGTGCAATCGAAGTAATCGTTGACCAGGTAATCGCCGCAAATCCAAAAGCCGTTGCAGACTACAAGGGCGGTAAAACAAACGTTGTAGGCTGGCTCATGGGACAGGTTATGAAGGAAAGCCACGGAAAGGCAAATCCAGGCGTTGCAACAAAACTTGTTCAGGAAAAACTTTCAAAACTGTAATTAACTTTTGAGGAAAAACGACTGTGGCGGACAAAGTTTTTGAATTGTACAGAAAAATCTATCTGCGCTACGGAGCAATTAAGCGCTCACGGGGAAATTTTCTGTACACTAAAAAAGAAGTCCGCCTCGTTGACATGTTCCTTGAAGGCGGTCGCGCAATCCTCGGGTGGGGCAGTGATCACTCCAGCGCCTTTACTCTTGTTAAAAATGTAATCAGCCGCGGCCTTACAGGACCTTTCTTTACGGAATTTTCTCCTTTTACAGACAGTACAGATAAAAAGACTCCCCTGAGCCGTGCCGTAACACAGCTTTTTGGTAATGAAAGAACTGTCTTCCTTGTTCAATCCAAACAGGCGGCTTTACAGCTTGCAGTTTCAATGAGCAATGATTCAACAAGCGTGTTTACTCCGTGGCTGTCCGGCGATGTAGACTGGCGTACAGTAAAAAGCATTGTCCTTAAGGCTCCCTTTGCATGGACAGGAGATTTCTGGATAGTAGCCGCTGATGATTCAATTGTAACAAAAGAAATTATTGAATCCTGCGCTGCATGCCCACTGGTTAACGCAGCCGTTGAGCAGGGAATAGTACGTTCAATTTACGACCTTATTAAGGCACTTCAGTTCAGAAGCGAAAAAGACTGGTTTTTATACGACAGGGCTCTGACAAAATACTGGACCCGTAAAGGACCATATCTTTATCCAAAGATTGAACAGGATGAATACGACGGCTTTGTTGAACACTGTCTTGAATGCGGTCTTGTAATCAGCCCGATATATCAGGTTCCGAGCATTGTGCCCTACGGCGCAAATCCCGGAGTTTTCAGTGCACTGGAGAAGAATCCTTATGGCACAAAGTGAAATTGCATTTTACATAATCAGACTTATTCTGGGCGGAGTTGCAGCCTTTCTGGCAATCATGCTCTGGAGCCGCACCCGTGACTCTGCGTGGATGAGCCTTGTTGCCGGCGCAATCACCGGTTATGCAGGTATTGTTTACGAAATGCTCATCAAACTTGGAATTGCATCTGCTTCTTCCCTGATGATTGGCGGAATCAGCCTGTCGACTCTGTTGTTTGCGGTAGTTCCAACACTGTTTTTTATTCTTGCATTTATTTTAATGCTTTTAAGGACTCGTTAAATTGACACCAACACAATATTTTAATCAATATCTTAAAGATACCGGAAAAAAGCCTGACAGCGTTACCTATTCCGGGGAACTGATTTTTGATGATACCGGCTTTATCGGAAGCGAACAGGTCAGAATGGTTTTGAACGGCCAAAAAAAGGCTGCCTTTACCGCATTTGATTACTTTGACATTAACCTTGAAAAGCTTCCCGTTGCAGGCTGTGAGTATATTGTAGAAGATACTTCCGAGCGCCCCTGTGGGATTATCCGCATCAGTGACGTAAAAGTTCTTCCGTTCAACGAGATTTCCTGGGAACTTGCACAGCTTTCAGGGGAAGATGAAAACCTTGAAGAATGGAGGGAGCGAAATATGGAACTCTTTCTTGAAGAAGGGGATCTGAGCGGTTTTGAATTTAATGAATCCAGCCTCGTGGTAGTTGAAATATTCGATCTTATTTACAGCAAACCGGCTGAATAATAATTTTTGTTATATTTCTTCATTTTTCGTAAAGGTGTGATATAATTTAAATATGTTTTGTTATTAAACAGAACAGCTTTGCGTATGCAAAGTTATAAAAAAAGTGTGTCGGCACTATAACCGGCAAAAAAGGAGAATAATATGGCAAAAGGACACAAAAGTATTGGTCATTTATTGCTTAAACTCGGTCTCGCTGCTTACTTTATCGTAACAGCATTGTGCCTCTTTGGAATTGGCGCTTCTATTAAATCTGCTCAGTACGCTGGAGTTATCAAGAGCGTATGCGGCGGTGGAACTCTGGGCGACATCGTTCAGATTGTAATCGCTGTATTTATGATTATCGCCGGTGTATTCTTTGCTATCGATATTTTCAAGGATCTTGGAAAATGGGACAACAAAGTAATGCTTTGCGCAACAATCGTATGGATTGTATTTGCAATCATCGTTGATATCATTTCAAGCACATGGGGTGTAAAACTTATCGGTTCTTCACCACTTACATGGGTTTTGAACGTTGCAAAAGACCTCCTCATTATTGGAGCTATTCAGTCAATCCGTGACTAATATGGTGCTTTAAAGCAATAAGCCCGTCTGAGAAGTTCTCAGACGGGCATTTTTTTGCCTTTTTGACCCCAATGCGATTCGAACGCACGACCTTCCGCTTAGGAGGCGGATGCTCTATCCAGCTGAGCTACGGGATCGGTATCCGGCCTTAGGACAACTGTCCTGACCTTGTTATACTATATCAGAAAGATTGAGTTTATACAAATGGGGGATAAAAAAAGGGGCAGATGTCATTGCCCCTGGTGTGGATTATCGGGTCGGGCCCGATAATGTCAAACTGCCCTGTCATTGCCCGGCGCGGGAACAATCGTTGTTGTTCCCGCTTAGACCAGGCAATTTATTTAGGGTTTATTACAAACCCTAAAAACGGCGAAGTCAAGGCTTTAAGCGTATGCGTGCCTTGACTCGACGTATTAATTAGTGCTTTTAAAAATAGATGTTTTATATGTTGGCGTTTGTTTATTTATATCACCACCATCATCAATAGTAACCTTTTCCTTATCGTCAACGTTAATTGTATTTTTAGATTTTTCATTGGATATTGAACCATCTGTTGTGCTGTAGATTTTAAGAGCTTCTTCGGAACCGGAATAGTATTTGCCGTTGAGAGTCAGGGTTGTCCAGCCCGCAACATGGACAGCATCTATCGCTGTATTTACAAATTCGTTTGTTCCATTAAATGTTCCGGTTCCTTTGAGATAAATCTCACATGGGTTTGCTGGTGCATTAGGTGAACCGTTTGTCACATAGTCGTTAAACGAATTTGTATTTATTGAAGTAAGTGTAGAGTCCAATAAATCATCAATGTTTACAATGTTTAAGTTTAAGGTACCGCTAATAAGATAAATTGCACCTTTATCATGAACATAGTTACTGTTAAATGTACAACCAGATATTGTCATTTTTCCACCGGTCGCCATGGTGATAATGCCGCTATCAGCAGTTCCTGCAAAGTTAGTTACAGTACAGTTTTCCATTGTCAATGTACCGGTAGGAAGGTCCTGATCTGTTTCTGTACCTTCTTCGCTACCGGACTGAGAACAATAGAACAGCTGGCATTGACCATTACCATCCAGGTTTACAGAAGAAAGTCCGAGATTTGCATAGTTATCGATACTGAACATGTGACCTTTGAAGCCGTCTCCTGCCTGGATGGTCTTTATGGAACCATCGTAGTTTCCTG
>DLYJ01000137.1 GCA_003447785.1 Treponema sp. | reverse complement strand
AATATCCTGAGTAGCCCATTGCGTCAAGGATACGGCCCCAGTTTGCGTCAGCGCCAAAAAACGCTGCCTTTACAAGGTTTGAGCAGATTACGGCTTTTGCAAGTCCCCGGGCGTTTTCTACCGTGTCGGCACCCGTGATATTGCATGTTACGAGGCGGCTTGCACCTTCTCCGTCGGCTGCAATTTTCTGAGCCATCTGTGTATTCAATTCGTTGAGGGCGGCAACAAAGTCGTCAAAGTCCTTGCCTTCCGAAGTAATTTCCTTGTTACCTGCCATTCCGTTTGCAAGGAGAATAAGTGAGTCGTTGGTTGAAGTGTCGCCGTCAACTGAAACACAGTTGTAAGTTCCTGCGGCAGAAATGCGGAGAGCCTTTTCAAGCATCGTGCTGGAAATTGCGCAGTCTGTCGTGATAAAACCGAGCATTGTTCCCAGGTTGATGTGAATCATTCCGCTTCCCTTTGCCATTGTTCCCATGCGTACTGTTTTGCCGCCGATTTGTGTTTCGAGGGCAACTTCCTTGTACTGTGTGTCGGTTGTCATGATTGCGACGCGGGCTTCTTTGTGACCTTCCTTTGAAAGTCCGTCGGCGAGGGCGTCCATTCCGTTGAGGATTTTTGAAACATCAAGCTGCTGGCCGATTACGCCGGTAGAAAGGACAAGTACATCATCAGAAGCGATATTCAATTTTGCTGCAACAGCGATGGCTTCTTTTTCTGCGTTTTTGTAGCCTTCAGCGCCTGTGCAGGCATTTGCGTTTCCTGAGTTTGCGATTACGGCCTGTGCCTTACCGTTTGCGATATGATCTTTTGTAAGTTTGACACATTCAGCTTTTACGCGGTTTTGTGTAAAAACACCTGCTGCATTACAGAGTTTTTCGCTGTAAATCAATGCTGTGTCGTTTGTTTTTCTGCTGGATTTGATTTTGTTAAGAATGCCGTTGGCTGTAAAGCCCTGGGCTGCAGTAACACCGCCATCAATAAATGAATATGCCATACCGTCTCCTTATGAAGGAAGTTTGTAAAAGCCGTGCGCTAAAATTGTATTTTTATGCACGGCTTTTACATAAATATGCATTCAGTATATGATAATGCGGTTTATTATGCAATAGACTAGAATGTTGCGAGAGTCTTTTCAATTCTTGCGATTGAGCGCTCTTCACCGAGAACCCAGATTGAACCGATGAGCGGTGGAGAAACGCGGCTGCCTGTTACAGCCATACGAATCGGCATCATAAAGTCGCCAAGTTTGATTCCCAGCTTTTCGGCGCATGCCTTGGCCATTTCTTCTGCTTCATCGTGGGTTTTTCCGAAGATGTTCTTTACAAAAGTTTTTGCTTCTTCAAGAACTTCTTTTGTTTTAGCTTCATCAAGTCTTTTTGGAACGATTTCTTCTTTTGGCGGAACTGCAGGTTCTGTAAACATAAAGTGAACCATTTCTGCTGCTTCTGTCAAAAACTTAAGTCTTTCCTGAATCAAAGGCATGAGGCCGAGCAGGGTCTTTTTAACGTCTGCGCTGCTCATGTTCATTGATTTGTCTACGCAGTATGGTTCTCCGTCGTCACCGAGGGCAACGCCCGAATACTGTGGTCCAACTTTTGGAGCCGGCTGCGGGTTTTCAGGGTTGATTTCCAGGGTAGCATCGCCTGTTCCTGTGATGAATGGAAGAGTCCATTTGTACAGTTCTTCTGCGGTGAGCTGGCGGATGTAGTTTCCGTTGTAGAATTCAAGTTTTTTATAGTCGAATACGGCAGGTGCCTTATTCAGGTGTTCAAGTTTAAAGTTCTTTGCAAGTTCTTCTAGTGTGTAGAATTCCTTGCCTTCTTCGTATGAACAGCCCAGCAGTGCAACATAGTTTACGATTGCCTGCGGGAGGTATCCCCGGGCACGGAATTCATTTACCGAAGTTGAACCGTGGCGCTTTGAAAGTTTTTTACCGTCTGCACCGTTTACCATGGGAAGGTGGCAGAATTCAGGGTGTTCCCAGCCGAAGGAACGGTACATCTGAACATGCAGCGGTGTAGAAGGAATCCATTCCTGGGCGCGCATAACATGAGAAATCTTCATCATGTGGTCATCAACGATGTTTGCAAGGTGATATGTAGGGAATCCGTCACTCTTGAGCAGAACAGGGTCCGGAGAAATGTCCTCGTTTTTCCATGTAATGTCGCCGAGGATGTGGTCGTGGAATTTTGTTTCGCCTTCCATCGGAACCTTGAGGCGGATTACATACGGTTTTCCGGCGTCGAGATTTGCCTTAACTTCTTCCGGAGTCAAATGACGGCAGTTTCTGTCATAGCCTGGAGCCATTTTGTTTTCTGTCTGGATTTTACGGATGCGTTCAAGGCGTTCTGCGTCACAGAAACAGTAATATGCTTCGCCGTTTTCAATGAGTTTATGAGCATATTTTTTGTAAAGCTCAAAACGCTCACTCTGAACATAAGGTCCATATTCGCCGCCTTTATCGCCGCCTTCGTCCCAGTCGATACCGAGCCATGCCATTGTGTCATAAA
>DLYJ01000207.1:7609-10066 GCA_003447785.1 Treponema sp. | reverse complement strand
GGGGACTTCATCAACACAATCACCATGGAAGATTTATTCAAAGACTGATTCTTTTCGTGGTAGCATCACACCCCTGGAAGCCAAAATCACGCATGGCATGTTATCATAATGGTAACGGCTTTTTGCCTTGAAGGAGAAGTCTGTGTATCTACCACAAACCGAAATTTTAATGGTATAATTGATAAAGGTGGAATAGTTCACTTGATGAGCACCGCATCTGCTGCCCTGATTGAGGCTCTTTTCTTTCTGATTGCCGCAAAGGTAAAAAAAATGAACATGTCTTTCAGGCCCACCATGCTTTCAATCAGGGAAATCGCTTCTACTTTCCGGAGCGGACCTCCGGCTTCCCTGGACAATGTAATTGACTGCATTGCGGCGGCCGTTTCAAACAATATTCTTATTACCTTTTTTCCAACGGAACGCTTTGGCATGTCGCTTTTTCTTGCTTCTATTCCTGATTCAGTCGTCTATCCTTTGCTTCTTATTGCATTTATTCCTCACTTTCAGAAACTGGGAATATGGTATGCGCAGTCTTTCAGTCTTATTCTGGGGCTTTTTGTCAGCTATGTTTTCCTTACCCTCATTGCAAGAAAAAATAATTTATACCAATGTCTACAAGATGAACATTGTGTCAATCGTGATCAGTAAAAATACATGAGCTGATTGTTAAGGTCCTACTGAATAGCCAAAATATCACTAAAAGCTACTAAAAGAATCACAGTCAGTGTACAGGGGATTGAACTTTGGGGAGAAATTTCTTTACGAATGGAAATTCCCGACATATACTTAAAAAAAAGGAGTATTTGTATGAAAAAAAGCCCGATTGTGATTTGTCATCTTATTCTGATGATTGCCCTGTTTTTATGTGCCACTTTTGCAACAGTCATGTTTTTAGGCGGCTTCGAGTTTGCTGTTGAAGGAAAAGTCAGAACTGATAGGCTCTTGACCGGTTTTTCGACAATTATGGCTATGGTGATGCTTATTATGGGGATTTTGTACCTGTTTAATGAATACAGCAAGCAGGCTTCATTTTTTTATAAGGCATTTTTACTTATAATTGTCCTCATTACTGTTCTCGTAATGATAAGTGATGACATATCACCTGATATGAACGGGCTTATACTTGCTAAATGCGTCCTCTCTGGCGTAAAGGTTATCGTTCTTCTTCTGCTTGCTTTCTGGAAAAATCTTGGCAAAAAGAAATCATTTATTCTGTTTTCCATACTCATTTCAATGGATGTGGCATCACTGATATTAGTTCTTATCAACATGATAAATACTTCTTTCAATTTCAGCTTGATGGGAGTTATTACGGCGATTGTTGCAGACGGAACCGTCGGACTTGGTTTCAGGGGTAAATATATTGATAAAGCAGAGCGCGGTTCAATCTGATACAAAAAGATTTTCAGGGGTTTGGTATGCTTTTGAAAAAATAATTGAATGCATTGTTTTTTTTCATTTTTACTCCTCCATGCCAGCCCTTGAGCAGACCCTTCATGTTTTTTTAGTTTACAAGGGCAACCGCTTCAATTTCAACAAGGGCACCCTTTGGTAAAGCCGCAACTTCAAAGCAGCTGCGGGCAGGTTTTGAGACAAAGTATTTTTCGTATACTGCATTGAATGCGGCAAAATCTGAAATATGGGCGAGGAAGCAGGTAGTTTTTACGACTTTTGAAAAGTCACTTCCTGCCGCCTTCAAAATTTCTCCAAGATTCTTTATGGCCTGTTCTGCCTGAGCTTCAATGCCACTTCCCTCGATTGTGCCTGTTTCGGGATTGAGCGGAATCTGCCCTGAAGTGTAAAGAAATCCGTTTGCAAGGATTGCCTGCGAATAAGGCCCGATTGCTGCCGGTGCTGATTTTGTTTCGATTGTTTTCATAGTCTTATAACCTTCCTGTTAAATCTTGAATTGTAGTCTTTTTCAGTTCTTCTTCCAGAGCCTTCTGGGCATCGTTTAATGGCTGGTCGAGAAGGGCATGGATTTTGCTTCCAACGGGACATTTTGGGTTTGGGTTTACATGAAAATTAAAAACGGACCGTTCGCCCTCCTTTTCTTCGCTCACTGCCTTGTAGACATCCAAAAGGGAAATTTCTTCGGCTTTCTTTGAAAGGGTAGAGCCTCCGACCCCGGCTTTTGTTTCTACTATTCCCGCAGCCTGTAGCTTTCCCAAAATTTTTCTGATAATTACCGGGTTCATTCCAGTGCTGCTCGCAATGAAGTCGGAAGTGACTTTGTAGTCTTTTTCAAAATAAGCGATGCAGAGAATAGTGTGAATGGCAACGGTGAGATTCGTGTTTAGTTTCATAATCCGATCCTTGTTTCAGTATAGCAGATATGTTGTAAAAAATAAATAACAGAACAAGGAATGAAGGTTTGGGCGTTACCGCTTGCCTACGGCAAGCGGTCGGGCTTTCCGCCATTCCGCGCTAATCGCGCTCCATTCTTCCGCTCCCTTA
>DLYJ01000207.1:0-7562 GCA_003447785.1 Treponema sp. | reverse complement strand
ATTCTTCCGCTCCCTTACGGTCGCTCCAGAACGAGCCTGCGGCTCGTGGCTACAATCCCTAACGCGGCAGTTAAAAAACTACTCCTTGTCCCAGTCAACTTCTGGCAGACCGTTCACAATGCCTACCGTCTGAACAGACACATTGATAACACTCAAGAGCAAATCAAAAATGTAGCGTGGTTTTTCATGCTCACGAGACCAGTCGTTTGGATTGTTTGTAATGCCTGATTTCTGGTCAGTCGTTACTGCATAACGCTCCATAATCCACTCGATTGCAGACTTTCCGTTTACGACGTACTCGTATGCTTTTTCTGGAATGTTCTTTATCGTGTGATAGTGGTTGTAGATGATTGTGTCTTTCTGTCCTTTTTTCGGAAACTTCATCTGCTCAACCGCATAATAGGCGTATTCGTCGGGATTTGCACTTGCATTGCCTTCTGCAACCATAAAGGCATCGTCTGAAGCATTGCGTGGCTTTGGGATTTCAAAGACGGCATTATTAAGCGACTCAACAGATACATCTGGACACGGTGCAACCTTCTCATAATTCAGGTGAAGGTTTGCAAGGTCTCGTCCAGCTTTACTGAAAGCCCAGAATTTCTCGTAGTCGGATACGAGTGGAATACGAGGAAGCATTTTCTTTAAGTCGGCAGAGAATGTTTCTCGGTAGCTCTTAGAATGTAGGATACCGTAAACATAATAGAAAATGTCTTCTCGCTGAACTTTGTTTCCGTACTTACTCTGTGCTCTTTCCAGAATGAAGTCGCTGACTGCTTCATGTTTTACGATTTGAGCATCATCGTCTCCGAAGAGTGAGTTCTGGTCTGGTTCGATTGTTTCGTACCAGTAAAGTGGGAAACACTGTGTGCCAGAATCAAGAGTATTTAAGTCTGGAATTGTATTTACAATAAGAGAAGAATTTACTTTTGAACCACCTAGTCCAGATACGCAAATGACAAGATTTTTGTGGGAAGTCGTAGGAAACATGTTGTAAATGCCAGCAACATCATTCAAGACGTTCCTATCAAAATACAAGTTTTGTGTACAAAACGGACGATACAATCCGACTCGGGAAAATTTCTCATCAAATTTATGTTCACAATTTCTCTTTACATCATTTCGATACGCACGACTCCAACTAATTTTTCTTTCGTCTGTATCAATAAAATCTTCAACAGTAAGGTCTGGATTTTTTGCTACCGCTTCTTGATAGGCTTTTCTTTGCTGATTAAAGAAACTATCAGAACGTTTCATTGAATCTAAACAAACTTGTTTTGAGAAATTGTAAGCCCACTGGTCACGAGATGTTCCTACACCTCTTGCATACTTCGGTAAAAATACAGTACTTCTGTTATCTTTATTGTCTTTGTCTCCGATTGGAATCCATGTACCAAATTTGTCGTTTCTTTGGCTAAGCCAATCTCCATGTGTATTAGGTGTAAGTCTGGTAAACGGCAGATTTTCCATGCTCTTGAAGTTAGTTATTATGTCTAATTTCTGTTCACGACTCAGGTAGTCGCCTATGTCGTAGTAATAAATCTCTGCTTTATGGTCGCTCATCTTATTCTCCAGTTTTCTTTACGAGTACGGTTACTGCAATAGGTGTACGGCTACCAAGTCCGAACACATTTCCTGCTTCTTTTTTGCGGAGTTCTCCGCTCGTCCTACAGTTGCCTCGCAGATTGAACACATAGATTTTGCTGAATTCTTTTTCAAGAGTTTTTCTAAATCCGTCTTGTGCATTACCGTCCAGCCAACTTCCGTTTGAAACAAAAGCCACTATGCCGTCTCCTTTTTGACTAAGACTGTAATTGCTATAGGAGTCCGACTTCCGCTCCCGAAAATCTTTCCTCCCTCCCGACGAGAGAGTTCTCCGCTCGTTCTCTGATTTCCCCTCAGATTGAACACATAAATCTTGTCGAATTCCTTCTCCAGAGTCTTCCTGAATCCGTCCTGAGCATTGCCGTCCAGCCAGCTCCCGTTCGAGACGAACGCTACTATACCCCCCCCCGTTCTTCTGTATAGTAATTCTATCGCTTGCCCAACGGAAGGCTTTTATGTATGAGTCGTAAGTAGAATTTTTGTTTGTGGCTTCTGACAAAGCAACATACGTATCTGCTATTTTCTGTTCCAGTTTTTCATAAGTCTGGTTCTGTGCATTATCATTAGCAGAGTTCTGTTTCGCAGAATACGGAGGATTTCCCATAACAACTGTAATCGGTTGCTTCTTCTGCTCATTCACACGGTCACTGTTTTCGCTGAATACCTTGTCGTCCAAAGTCGGGTCGCCATTTTCATACAACTGGAATGTATCAGTCAAACAAATACCACCGAACGGCTCATAGTTTTCTTTACCACTCAGGTCGTGGTAAGCGTTCTCAATGTTTACGCTGGCAATGTAGTAAGCCAGAAGTACGATTTCATTGGCAAAAATCTCGTGCTTGTATTTTCGCTCCAAGTCCTCTGGCTTAATAATTCCAGACTGCAAGAGTCGTGTGATGAATGTACCAGTACCAGTGAATGGGTCGATTACATTAACTTTCTCATCACTGATTGAACGACCGAATTCTTTATTCAGAACCCACTCAACGCTATGGATAATAAAGTCTACGACTGGAACTGGGGTATAAACGATACCCAGCTTCTCAACGGTCATCGGGAAAGCGTTTTTAAAGAATGAGTCGTAAAGTTCAACAACGACTTTCTGCTTTCCTTCCGCATTGTCGATACCCTCAGCTCTCTGTTTTACTGAGTTATAGAATCGCTCCAGTTTTTCCAAATCCTCTGGGTCGCTCTTTTCGTCGAGCAGAGCAACAATGGCTTCCAGTGATTTTGAAACTGGGTTCTCTTTTGTGAAGTGGTCGTTTCCGAACAGTGCCTCAAAGACAGGCTTTGTAATCATGTGCTGAGCCAGCATTTCTACGGCTTCATCTTGGCTTACGCTAGGGTTCAAGTTGTTTTTTAGACCTTCCCAGTAAGCATTGAACTTGTCTTTGTGGTCACCATCAAGTGCAATCAGTTTGTTGATACGGTCGATGTTACGCTTTGCAATTTCGCCTACGTCTTTTCCCCAGTCTGCCCAGTAGCGTCGGCTTCCGCACTTGTTTACCATTTTTGCGAAAACCTGACCAGTGAGCTTCTGGAACTTGTCGTACAATTCCTGCTGAAGTTCATCAAAGTCTAACTGTTGGTCTTTCCAGACTACTTCTTCATCACCATTGTCTTCACCGACTACGCTCTTGCCACCGAAGTTACCGCCACCAGTTACATTTATGATTTTAGGCTTCTTTTTATTGAGTTCTATTTTATTGATTGTTGCATTGAAACGGTCATCGTGAGCACGGAGAGCATTCAATACGCTCCATACAATCTTGAAGTCGTCACTTGTTTCCAGAATTTCATCAGCGTTTTTATCAGCAGGAACTAAAACTGGAATGATAATGTAACCGAACTTTTTACCTTCGGCTCTTCGCATTACACGACCTACTGACTGAACTACGTCTACCTGACTGTTTCTGGAAGACAAGAACATGATTGCATCAAGACTCGGAACATCGACACCTTCTGAAAGACAACGAACATTATTCAGAACACGACATTCTTTCTTACTTGAGTCGGCTTTCTTGAGCCACTCAAGTTTTTCTTCACGGACTGTACTTCCCATACCACCGTCAACGTGGTCTGCCTGAACTACAATAAGCTGGTCTCGTTCTTCTTCAGACATTTTTTCGTAGTATGCCTGCTGACACACATTGAATGAGTCTTTCAAGTAAATAGAGTTTTTTATGTTAGAGCAGAATGCTACGGCACTCTTCATTGGCTCAGGGTCTACATCGCTGAACAGTTCCTTATCGGTGAGGTAGTTTGTTCTCTTTGAAAGGACGTTGATACAACCGATGAGTTTTATAGCGTCGCTTTCCTTCAAGTCAGCGTTTCCTTCCAAAAGTTCATTTAGGAGCTGAGGCTCTACCGAGTTTTCGTCGAGCGTAAGAACGATAACTTTGTAATCAGAAAGCAGTTGTTTTTCAACGGCAGCACCGAAACCAATACGATAGATTTCTTCACCGAACATTTCAGGGTCGTCCATAGACCAGACTTCGACTTCCTTTTCCTTTGCTTTAGATTGTGCTTCAGAAGAGTAGAGTCTTGGAGTTGCGGTCATGTAAAGACGCTTCTTTGCTTTTACATTGTCGTTTGAATGAACTTTTGTGAATGAAGACTGGAGCTTGTCCTTCTGCTTTACACCAGTGGTACGGTGAGCTTCGTCGCAGACAATCAAATCAAAAATGAACGAGTCCTTATCCAGACTGTTTATTTGTTTCTGAACGTCACCTATTACGTCGATTGACTGGTATGTTGAGAAAACAACAATCATACCACCTTCGGATGCTTGTCTTGCTCTGAAATCAACAAACTGGTTATAAACTTTATTTGCATCGGTTGTCGCAGGAAGCACGAGGTCTGAAATTGAGTCCTCGGCTTTATCGGTTGCATGGCTATCGGAACAAATACAAATAGGATAAATGTTGTCCTTGCACTGAGCCGACCACTCTTTTAAGGTCTGGCTCAAGAGTGCGATTGATGGAACAAGAAACAGTACCAAGTGACTGTCGGTTGCCAGAGCCTCCGCAATTCTCAAAGAAGTGAAGGTCTTACCAGTTCCACAAGCCATGATGAGCTTTCCTCTTTCATGGTCTATAAAATACTTTGTTGTAGCGTCGAAGGCTTCTTTCTGGTGTGGACGGAGGTCGTACTTCTTTGCAGTAGCCTCTGTTCCTTTTTTTCCTGAATCTAGAGCTTCCCAGTCTACGTCGTCATTTTTAAGATCAATTAAACCTATACGGCTGATTTTTAATCTTTCAACAACATTCTGTGCTTCAGCATTAAATCCGTCATAGGTTGTATCAATCCAGACTCTAAAACTGAAAGTCTTTTTTCCATCCTTTGTTTCAAATTCAAAAGAAGAAGTTGAAACAAAGGAGTCTACCATAGCCTTATCAATCTTTTTATCTGCCTGATAGCACTTACACTGAACTGCCCAATATTCGCCTTCATGAGTACGGCATACAAGGTCTATACCGGTATCTTTTCCACCCGTTCCAAACTGATTCTTATACGGAAAATCAGGCCAAAGCCAGACATCAGATAAAAGATTCTTATAAGTTGGCTTTGTAAGAAGATAGGCCTGCATAAGCCGTTCAAACTTGTCGCCTTTATTCCTTTCGGAGGTAGAATTCTCACGATATTTTTCAATGATTTGTTCAAAAGATAGTTTTTCTGGGCTGAGAGGCATGAAAGACTCCAAAATCGATTATTTTTAATAACCTTTTTTATTAAAAGATTACGTACCGTAAGTATAACATAAAAAAGATTAATTTTGGTAATCAGAATTAAGGTTTTCTCAACTAAATTAATCCTATGAACAAATATGAGTCTGATTTTATTGCAAATTTGATTTATTACCGCGAATTACGAGGCTATACACAGTCTGTTCTTGCAGGTCTTTGTGATAGAACAAAAGGAAACATCGGAGTAATTGAATCCGGAAAATCAGCTCCATCATTTGAAATGATTTAAAAAATCGCCGACGCCCTCGAAATCCACCCTGCCGACCTGTTCTTACGAAATGCCAGCCAGAGCCGAGAAGAAGTGCGAAAGTTTTTTGACGAAGAACTTTCAGTAAAGATGAAGGAAATGGTAGAAAAGAAATTTCCTGCGGCGGAAAGATGTGAGGAATAATCTATGCTATAGAAGACTTCTTGAAGAATTAAACTGTAGAATATGCTTAATAAATCTGATAGATTCTAGTTATGCCATCAGATAAAATGATTTTTGTTGCAAAAGCTCTCTATCTCTGCAATAATATAGTGAAATTTGACGAGCAGGAAAGGCACCCTGCGCTCCCGAAAGGGAACCTGATATGATGGATACGCCGTGAGCGAGAGCGAACTGTTTGATAATTTCCTTGCAGTACGCGGAGCAAAGCGACGCATACGCCGCCCATCCAAATTTTTTATAAAGCCACCTGTTTTGAGGTGGCTTTTTTTGTGTTATATGCTAAAATCAAACTAGAGTGAGCAAAATGCTTTCGGAAAAAACATTGAGTAAAATATCCAGTATTCTCAAATCAGAAGGATGCAGCGAAGTTTTTTTCTGTATACGCAAGGCTTGATAACGAAATTCCGCAGAAAATTGATTTTGTTGATTTTGACGAACAGGTTTCTTTCTTTATTTTTTTGAACGGCATAGGGGAACTAAAAAAAATTGGATGAAATCATTTTGAATATTGATGATAATTGGAATAAAACCAAAAGGAGGATTTCCTATGAACCAAAATGAATTAGATTCAACTTGCGGCCTTTCAGATGACGAGCTTACAAAACGATTTATTGAAGCTATAAGAATTGAAAACGAAATAAAAAAAGCAAAGGGTGCACCTATTTCATGCTATGATTCAGCAACAAATTCTGCCTACTTGCTTTATGCCGATGGAACAAAAAAATATGTGCGATCAAATTAAAAAGCCTGAGATTATTGTATTTGCCGGACCAAATGGAAGCGGGAAAACTACCGTTACAAAACTTGCAAAAATAATCGAACCTTATATAAATGCAGATGAAATAAAGCGCACAAACTACTGTACTGATTTGGAAGCAGCACAGCTTGCTGAAAAAATGCGGGAAGAATGTATAGCTCAAAAGAAAAGCTTTACCTTTGAAACGGTCCTTTCAACAGACCGCAATCTAAAGCTTTTGCAAAAAGCAAAAGAGATGGGATATTTTATACGGTGTATCTATGTTCTTACCTGTAATCCAGATATAAATGTCTCGCGTGTTGAATCTCGTGCTGCAAATGGTGGACATTCTGTACCCGAAGATAAAATCCGTTCTCGCTATGGAAAAGCAATTGCTCTTATACCCGAACTTGTGAAAGTTTGCGATGTACTTCATATTTATGACAATTCTACTTTACCGTTCAGAATATTCAAAAAGCGAAAGACTGAATATTTCTACTGGCCTGATGAAGACTGGAGTAAAGCAAAGATTCAGGAGATTACAGGACTTGTCTTGTAATCGAAAAAATATTTGACTAGTAGAAGCGCCACTTCATCGCGAGGTGGCTTTTTTTGTCTTTCCTCACCATGTTTGTTGTAAAAAATAAATAACACCACTTGACATTTATAAATTACAACGCTATATTATTCATAGTTGTAAACGATAAATTACAACTAGATAAAAATCTTTTAATCAGCCTGATCACCTGCTTTTAAGATAAAGGATTCTCAAAAAATCGCCTTTTGCGAATTTTTTGAGAATCCGACGAGTTTTAACTCTTGAAAATAGCAAGAGTTAAAACATCGCGTTTCTTAGGTTACCTCTAAAAACTGAAGTTTTTAGAGGTATCTATAAAAACTTAACGAGGTAATTTTATGGAAAAGACACAGTTCACATCGGTTCAGCTTTCAAAGGGCGTAATGGAAATCTATGATTTTGGTTCAATCAAGCTTCACGCATTCAAGACTAATGACTTGATTTCAGACGAATGTTTTCTTGTTGAAAAAG
>DLYJ01000186.1:7453-9001 GCA_003447785.1 Treponema sp. | reverse complement strand
TAAAGATTGCAGTAGAAGTAGGGTTAGTTACCGGAGTCAAACCAGCAACTACGCCCACCGGTTCAGCAATTTTTACAATACCCGTTACATCGTCATCTTCAACGATACCAACTGTTTTAAGGTGACGCATATTGTTAACAACGTATTCGCAGGCAAACAGGTTTTTGGTTGCCTTGTCTTCAAAAACGCCGCGCTTTGTTTCTTCAACGGCCATTTTTGCCAGGGTTCCGTGATGATCAAGGGCTGCAACGCTGGCTTTTGCAACGATATAGTCGATTTTTTCCTGATCAAAATCAGCATATTCTTCCAAAGCTTTCTGTGCTTTGGAAACAAGAAGATTAATTTCTTCCTGACTCTTTGTTAATGATGCACTCATATAATTCTCCAATAATGCAGATTCAAAAAGAAAAGTCCGGCATTTTCAACCGGACTTCTTTGCGAGAAAATGCAATTTTTTATACACCTAAAATGATAACTGATAAAAGTCGCATTTTAAAGAATTTAATTAAAAATTATAAAAAAACTGGGGCTGATATTAAATATATAAATTTTCTATAGTGAATTTCATTTCTTTTTGAAATGTGATAGATTCCTGTTAATGGAGGTTCTGTTATGGCAGACAAAAAATTTAATATTGGTGTAAGCGACATAGTTCTTGCAGCCGTTTCTGTTATCTTTATCGCAGGAATTTTCAGCTTTTTTGGAGCATGTGGCCCAAAGGCTGACGGAAGCTGGATGATGTGTCACTGGGCCGGTCAGATTGAAAAGGGGCTTTCCATTGTACTTGCTGTGATTAGTCTTGCCCGTCTTTTTGTAAAAAATTCAAAAGTAAAGCTTGGGCTTTCTTTGAGTATCGTTCCGGTTGCTGTTTTTGCAGCACTTGTTCCGGCTCACATTATTCATTTGTGCATGATGAAAACAATGCGCTGTCACACTATAATGCATCCTGCAGTTGTAGTAATTTCAGTTGTGCTTATTGTTACAGCCGTAATTGATTCAATCATTCAATCAAAAAAATAGATTTCCGGAGTTATAAATGAAAATCCAGTCTCTGCCGTTTCTGAACTTAATCGGTAAAAAAGGACGATCGGGCGCGCTTTTAATTTTTGCAGCCCTCCTGTCCTTTACAGTTTTCAGCGGAGCCCTTGTTTTGACATCACTTAAAAACGGTCTTGAAAGTCTTGAATTGAGACTTGGGGCCGACATAATTGTTGTTCCAAAGGAAACTGCGGAGCGCAAAACTATTGAATCCATTCTTTTTGACGGAAACTGTACTTATTTTTACATGGACAAAGGTCTGGTTCAAAAAGTTGCCGCAGTGGAAGGAGTTGAAAAGGTTTCGCCGCAGCTCTTTCTGGCTTCTATGAGTGCCGGATGCTGTTCAGTTAAGCTGCAGATGATTGGATTTGAACCGGAAACTGATTTTACGGTTCAACCGTGGATCAGAAAAAGTTTTAACGGAACTCTTGAACCGCTGGACATTCTTGTGGGTTCAAAAATCATAGTTCCGGAAAACAATAAACTTACTTTTTACGGAACTGAGTGCCG
>DLYJ01000186.1:0-7337 GCA_003447785.1 Treponema sp. | reverse complement strand
CACAATCAAAATTTTGACCGGCTCCATGATTACCATGGGCAAAAACATTGAAAGGAACACCAGCCCGGACGACGTTGTAAGTTC
The DNA here is from genome assembly GCA_003447785.1 of Treponema sp. GTDB lineage: Bacteria > Spirochaetota > Spirochaetia > Treponematales > Treponemataceae > Treponema_D. The sequence continues at coordinate 7,253 of DLYJ01000186.1, read as the reverse complement.
AATCCAGGTAAAGGTTTACGATGAGTACGCCGTTGAAGATGTAGTTGAATTTATAAACCAGGCTGTTCCGGAAGTTACGGCTGTCCAGACAAAGTCCATGACTGTAAATGTGGGAAACAATATGAGGCAGATTGCCGGGCTGCTGGGCACAATGATTTTTGTAGTCTGGATTTTGTGTCTGGTTGTGATCGTAATTGTATTTACCATGATAATGAATGAACGCAAAAAGGAATTTGCAATTATGCGCGTTATGGGTTCAACACGAAAGGGACTTGCGGGTCTTGTATTCAGCGAATCCATGATTGTAAATCTGACCGGATGCCTCCTGGGAATTGCCCTTGCAGTTATGCTTATTATTCCGTTCCAGAGTTCGGTGGAAGAAAAACTTGCGCTTCCGTTCCTGATTGCGGGACCCGGAAAAATTGCGCTACTTGCCCTGATTACCCTGGTTGTTTCTCTGGTAACCGGCTGTCTGACTTCTATTGTCAGTGTTCTGAAAATCAGTAAAATTGATACCGGTGTAATTTTACGGGAGGGAAACTGATGCTCGTTGCTCAAAACGTTACAAAAAAATATTACAGGCCGACAAAAAACCAAAGCCATTTTGAAGCGGTTAAACCGTGTACGCTTGAACTTACACCCGGTAAGCTTACAGAAATTACCGGACGCTCAGGCAGCGGAAAAAGCACACTCCTTTACATGTGCGCCGGTCTTTTAAAACCAAATTCTGGAACCGTGATGCTTGACGGCAAAGACCTGTACCGTATGGATGACAAAGAACTTTCGCGCCTTCGTAACGAGAATTTTGGTGTAATTCCTCAGGGACAGAATGGTTTGTATGCACTTTCTGTTCTGGAAAACGTACTGATTCCGGCGGCCCTTTTAAAGGGAGACAGTGCAGATTACACGGACCGTGCCCGGGAACTTCTGGACATGGTGGGAATATTGAATCTTGAAAACGCCCGCATGAGCGAACTCAGCGGTGGCGAAATGCGCCGTATGTCGATTGCCCGCGCACTTCTGTTAAAACCAAAGGTGTTGTTTGCCGACGAGCCCACAGACGATCTGGACGACGAAAACACAAACATAGTTCTTAACCTCTTGCGTAAAACAGCTGACAGTGGCTGTGCGGTTATGCTCGTAACCCATGAAAGCGAAGCGGCTAAATACGCAGATATAATCTTAAAAATGGATGCAGGACAGTTACAGAAGTGATAAAAAAATATGATTCCCTTGCGGGTGCCCTGGTTGATTTATTTGGAAACTCGGTAAAAATCGCAAAAACTGACAGACTCACAGGCGGCGACATCAACAAGGCTTACAGCCTTACCCTCACCGACGGAACAAAAGTTTTTATGAAGGCAAACGCTAAGGAAAATTTTAACTTCTTTGAATGCGAACGCGCCGGACTTGAAGAAATTCAAAAAACGGGAGCAATTTCAACACCGGAAGTTCTGGGTTATGGAACCGATAAGGGCGAGCAGGTGGGATATAGTTTTCTGCTTCTTTCTTTTGTTGAATTAGGAAATTTTGCCGTAAATTTCTGGGATGACTTTGCACAGAGCCTTGCAAAAATGCACCGCTATTGTCCGGCAGAAGGCTCAAATGGCTTTGGCTTTTATCAGGACAATTATATCGGAGCGCGCGCTCAAAAAAATACATGGACTAAAAGCTGGATAGAGTTTTTCCGCGACAACCGCCTTGCAGTTCAATTTAAGGACGCAGACAAATTTTTTGACGAGTCTGACAGAAAACGGATTTCTAAACTTCTTGATAACCTTGATAAATTCCTGATTGAACCGGATGAGCCTTCACTTTTGCACGGTGACATGTGGGCCGGAAACGTAATGTGTGGTCCTGAAGGAAAGGCCGTTTTGATTGACCCGGCATCATACTACGGCCACCGCGAGGCAGACCTTGCAATGACCGAACTTTTTGGCGGATTCAACAGCCGCTTTTACGAAGCCTACAATGAAGCCTTTCCTCTGGAAAGCGGCTACGATGACAGACGCGATTTATACAATCTGTACCATCTTTTGAACCACCTCAACATGTTCGGGCAGAATTATCTGGACGGTGTACGTGCAATTCTGCGCGAATATGCCGGTTAATTCACTCTTTTACATTAGTTGATGCCCTTAAATTCATAGCCGGCATCTTCTACAGCCTTTTTTACTGCGCTTTCATCAACTTCTGCGCCGTTTTTGAGGGTAATGACTGCATTTTTTGCTTCGTGGTCTGCCTTAGCGCTTTCTATAAAGTCGAGGGCTTCCAGGGCTTTTTTTACGTGCATTTCGCAGTGGCTGCACATCATTCCGTTGATAGAAACAGTTTTTTCCATTTTGGACTCCTTGTGTGTTTGTGTATTTTTTCTGACTGTTTTTTTGCCATAAATATTAAAAAGGTTTAACCTCAGTGCATTGCTTACAACACAGAAACTTGAAAGGCTCATTGCGGCGGCAGCAAACATCGGGTTGAGCTGCCATCCGAAAGTTTTTATAAACGCTCCTGCCGCGAGAGGAATTCCCGCCGCATTGTAGAAAAAGGCCCAGAAAAGGTTCTGATGAATGTTTTTCAGGGCTGCACGGCTCAGGCGTATTGCTGCTGGAACGTCCGACAGGGAATTTTTCATGAGGACAATGTCTGCTGAATCAATTGCAACATCGGTTCCCGCTCCTATAGCGATTCCGGTGTCGGCGCGGGTGAGGGCCGGAGCATCATTGATTCCGTCACCGACCATGGCAACATAATTTTTAGATTCATTTTTTTCTTCCTGAAGCTTACGGATTACTGCCTCTTTTCCGTCAGGCATTATTCCGGCAAATACTTCATCAATTCCTGCCTGACCGGCAATGGCACGGGCTGTATTTTCATTGTCGCCTGTAAGCATGACGACGCGAATTCCCATTTCTTTTAATTCCTTTACCGCTTGAGGACTGTCTTCCTTGATGGTGTCTGCAACTGCGATTATGCCGAGGAATCTTTCATTAAGTGCAAAAAAGAGAGGCGTTTTACCGTTTTCTGCAAGCTGGCCGGCTTTTTTGAGGATATTTTCCGGGATTGAAGTTTTTGAACTTATAAAGGCAGGACTTCCCCCGTAAACAGTTTTGTTTTCAATGACTGCCGAAAGGCCGTTTCCCGGAAGAGCCTTAAAATCTGCTGCTTCATGTGTGGGAATGTTTTTTTCAGTGCAGGCCTGTACTACAGCTTTTGCCAGAGGATGCTCACTCATTTTTTCCAGTGAAAAAGCATAGGAGAGAAGTTCATTTTCACTGCTGTCTTCAGCAGGAATAATGTCAGTAACAAGGGGATTTCCCTTTGTGATTGTTCCCGTTTTGTCCAGAACGACTATGTCAGTTCTTCCGGCAATTTCCAGGGCGGCAGAAGTTTTAAAGAGAATTCCGTTTCGTGCACCGCTTCCGTTAGCGACCATAATTGCAACCGGAGTTGCAAGGCCCAGGGCGCAGGGACAGCTGATTACAAGCACGGCTACAGCACGGGTTAGGGCGGTTCCTGTATCAGAACCGGTAAAAAACCATACTGCAAAGGTGATGACAGAAATTGCAATTACCACCGGAACAAAAATTCCAGAAACCTTGTCAGCAATTTTTGCAGCCGGAGCTTTTGTTGCGGCGGCATCACTGACCATGCGGATTATCTGGGAAAGTGTTGTATCCTGACCGACACGTTCTGCCTGACACTTTAGGAAACCTGAAGTATTGATTGTAGCGGCGCTGACCCTGTCTCCGGCAGATTTGTCCACGGGAATACTTTCTCCTGTCAGGGCAGATTCATTAACGGATGACTGGCCTTCCAGGACAACTCCGTCAACCGGAATGCTCTGTCCGGGGCGGACTATAAAAATATCGCCTGCCTTTACTTTTGAAACAGGAACTTCAGTTTCTGTGGAATCAACAAGGATGATGGCAGTTTTAGGAGAAAGATTCATGAGGCTTTTGAGGGCATCAGTTGTTTTTCCCTTTGAGTGTGCTTCAAGGAGTTTTCCTGTTGTAATCAGGGTTAAAATCATTGCGGCGGCTTCAAAATAGAATTCATGCATGTATTTTGCAACAGCCTGACTGTCACCGGAAAGCTGGGCACCGGTCATCAAAAAAAGGGCTGCAGTGCTGTAGACAAAAGAAGCCAGAGATCCCAGGGAAACCAGAGTATCCATGTTAGGTGAGAGATGAAAAAGGGATTTAAAACCGCTTATAAAGAATTTCTGGTTTATAACCATAATGAGTGCGCTGAGAATAAGCTGGTACAATCCCATGGCAATATGGTTATCCTGCATGGCGGGCGGAAGAGGCCAGTTCCACATCATATGTCCCATTGAAACATAGAGCAGAGGAAGCAGAAGAATCAGTGAAAAAATCAGGCGCTTTTTAAGTACAGGAGTTTCCCTGTCTGTAAGGTCGTTTTTTCTGGTGCCCTCGGAAGAATCACTGTTTGTTTCATCTTTTACAGAAGCACCGTAGCCGGCATTTATTACGGCTTCGATAATCTGTGAATCACTTGCAGTTCCGGTAACTCCCATTGAATTAGTTAAAAGACTTACCGAGCAGCTTTCAACTCCGCTAAGTTTTGAGACAGCCTTTTCTACCCGGGCAGAGCAGGCGGCACAGGTCATGCCTGTAACTGTGTATTGTTTCATAAAAAATCCTTTGACTGTTTATTAAAATATAGTAAAAATTTTTTAAAACGGCAGTTTTTTAAGAAATCAGTTTCCCCTTTAACTCAGTTTGAGCACGCTTGCCCAGCCGGCTTCGTAAAAATCATGGATTTTTTTGGCGCAGTTTTTGCCTTCTTCAAAAGGAGGCGGAAGGCGTTCTTCTGGTTGTAGGCGTATTCGTAAATCTGCAGGACTCCCCCATAAGAAGAGTATAAGAGCAAAAGTGGATTTTTGAAAGTGCCTGTATTGAAATGAAATATAACACTGTTATATTATTCGACTGGTTAGCAAAGGCTAACAACAGGAGAATTAAAATTGTCTCAAAATAAATCTCTTCTTTCATGGATTTTTACCTTTGCAGGCATAAAATTTGCTCATGAGTGAACGGCAGAGGAATACAAAGCTTTCCTTGAATCAATGGGCTGGAAAATCACAAAAAGCGAAGTTATAAAAGGCAGAATCGATTTACTTTATACCGAATGCAGTCGCAGTTCATAAAAGAGGAATTGATAAAGCCCGGCCGTCTGTCGGCTTTGATGCATCGTGCGCGCAAGCGCACTAGATAATAATTTCCTTAAATGCAAACGACCGAAGGTCGTAACCTTTGGTAGGCGAAATGCTTACTTCGCGAGCAAGCATACTTCTTTATACATTACAATGTCGCCATTTTTACAGGCTGCAATGCATATCCTAGTTTTTGCATTATATTTGAAAGGGTTTTATATTTTACACTTTCTGCATTTCCACTGCGTAAGTTTTGGATAGTAGTTGGAGAAACTTTAGCTTCTTTTGCCAATTCCCTTACAGAGATATTTTCTTCTTCCATTTTTTCAATCATGAACTCTGAGATTAGAAATTCATTATATCCTTTTTCAAATTCATCCTTGAATTTTGGATCTTGCATAAGTCGGTCAAATGTTGTCATAGTAGGTTCCTCCTTTAACTCGATTTTCATAATCCGCTCTGCATTTTTCAGCTTTCTCTTTTTCTGCAGGCGGAAGTTTCTGGCATTTCTTTTCAAATGCATTTGTTATGATTATTTTCTTTCCACTTGTAAAAAATGAAAGAAACCTGTCAGGCTTAGGCTTAAATGCCCAAATACCATCTTCTTCAAAGTTAAATTTCGTTTTATCCGAAATTTTTCCAAAGTCTCCCATACGTTTTACTAAATACAAGAGCTTCATCTGTTGTTGCGAATCAAGTGAATTAAAGTATTCAAAAGGCTGACTTTTGTTTTTCTCAGTGTAGTACCATTCTACGGTGAACTTCTCGCCCTTGTATAAAACGTATTCTTTTTTTTCTTTATTCACATTAAAAAGTGTAACAATACAGTGTTACAAAGTCAAGTAAAATTTAATTTTATATTTTGTGACAATAAAAGAATCCAGACAAGCTTGACTTGGCTGGATTTTCCATTTTTTCGTAAATCTTAGTTTATTCTTTATTGATTTTTAGTACACCATTCTTTTAATCTTTGATTTCTTTTCTCTGCAAATTCAATTGTATTTTTATACCATTGCATATATTCTTCAAGAGTTTGAGGAACTGTTATTTCATGTGGATCTTTGAAATAATCATCACAAACATTTCTACTTCCAAATAAGCACTTTACATGTTGATAGTCATCTGTAACTATATCTTGCAATAAAAAGAAATCCACATAATTCTTGAAATTTTCAAATAAATTGAAAAAATCTTTATCTTTTTCAAGACAATTAGACATTGGACTTTTTTCTCCTCTATACCAACGCCTGATACATTCAAACGTTAAATCAACTCTATCTTTTACCTTTGTAAAAGCCCTGATTACATTTATACTGCCTTGACGGCTTGGAAATATTATCATTCCCCCCATTGTATAAAGTTTACGAACGTAATTTTCAAGCCATTTGTGATAATCAAGTTTCAAATCATTTTCAACATGATTCTTTACTTGTTCCAATAAAGGTTTCAAACTATACCATCGAAAACTGTTCAACAAAGAATCTGATGAATAATATCGAGTCGCTACACCATCATTCCACTCAAAATAATAACCACGACCTCTTTTTGACTTTAAATCCCAAATTCTTCCATCTGGAAGTTTTTTACTCCATAAAAATTTATGATAATCATTAAGAGTTTTGCTTTGACTGTCAGGATCGCTGACATGTTTTGTGCCGATTAAATCATCACCTTTTTCTTTAGTCCACCAATTTTTCCAGTAACCATCAGTGTCTTGCGTAAAATCAAAATCAATTTTTATAAAATCAGACATTTTTTCCTCCAGCGAAGCGCCCCAGTGCGGGCGTCCGTAGAACCTTTGTTATGTGATTATTTACTAAACGCAACTTCCAGATGTTTCTTTTCTTTTACACAGTCCAGCAGATAATAATTAATAATATTCTGATAAGGCATACCTGTTTCTTCTGCCATATTCTTAAAATATTCAATTACCTGGTCGTCAAGGCGAATTGTAATCTGTTTTTTGAGTCTGTCTGCATAAGGGTTTTTTATTCCGTTTGAAAAATCGTAGTGGTCTCTCATATTATCTTCCTCCATATTGTGCGGCTTCAAGCGTATCAGCTTTTCTGGCCGAAAT
>DLYJ01000140.1 GCA_003447785.1 Treponema sp. | reverse complement strand
CCTTTGTATGATCTAAATTGAAACTATCTACGTTGTATTTTTTAAGTTCCATAATACACCCCCGCCATGATTTTATCCTAAAAGACCTTTGTTTTCTATAGCAATTCGAGGGTTTTTTCTACAACCTTAGCGCTCATCTGAGCGGCAATTCCTTCGTTGAATTCATAGCCGTTGGAACTCAAATCATCTGCCATATCACTCATGCAGCGGAGAATTGCAAAAGGCACATTGTTGAGGTAGCAAGCCTGTGCAATGGCGGCACCTTCCATTTCTACACATGCAGGTTCAAAATTTTTTGCGATATTTTCTTTTACACTTTTTTCTGAAATAAACTGGTCGCCGGTTGCAATTCGTCCCTGAATCATTTTATGCTCTTTTGCAAATTCACTTGAATCAAATGCTTTTTGAATTGAATTTACGAGGTTTCTGTCAGCTTCAAAACTGAATACATCCATCTGAGGAATCTGCCCCTTTTTGTAACCAAAGCCGGTGGCATCCACATCATGCTGAACTGCGTCCGTGCTCACAACAAAATCCATAACGCCAAGACCTTTTGCCATGGCACCAGCAATTCCAGTGTTGATTACGGCTTCGCAGCCAAACTCAAGGGCAAGTCTCTGTGCGCACAAAGCGGCGTTAACCTTTCCCACCCCGCTGCGTACAAGAACTACTTCCTTATCTTTAATCTGTCCTTTTTCAAACAAAATTCCACCGGCACGAGTCTGTTCCACCCGGCCCTGCATCAGGGAACGAAGGTAAGCTACTTCAACCTGCATGGCTCCGATAATACCAATTGTTTTCATATTAGCGCTCCTTTATGTTGCATTTTGCAAAATATTCCAGTGTTTTCGCAATATACCGCAATATTTGCGGAGTATTCATTAAACTTCCGTTATTTTTGCACATTTTTCATAATTTTTCTACTAAATTCTATTGCACATTTTTTTGCTTTACTATATTTTATTCTCAGCAGCAAGAAATTAATTAAAGTATCAAAAAAAGGGCCGCTGTTTCTCCTCCTTCACGCGGTCCTTTTTCATTTTTTAAATCAACTGTCTTAATTCAAATCCTAAAAGAAAATCAAACCTAAGATTCCAAGGGGAACAAGATAGAAGGCAAAGCGCTCAAGCTTGCCGCCACGAATCATCTTCATCAGAACGCTTAAGGAAAGATATCCCCATGCAAAGGCTGCAAGACAGCCAGAGGCTACAGGCAGTGCACCGATTGAAGAACTTACTTCTCCAAGGTCTTTTGCTTCAAGAACAAAGGCTCCGAGAATTGCAGGAATCGAAACGATAAAAGAAAACTCTCCCGCAGCAGAGCGTTCAACGCCGGCAAACTGACCGCCTGCAATTGTTGAACCTGAACGGCTGATTCCGGGCAGTGTGCCAAACCCCTGCATCAGGCCGATAAAAAGCGACTGTCTGACAGAGATTCCCTCAAAGTCTTTTTTTGCGTGCCGTTTTTCCCATACGGAAGAAAATACCAGAAGGCAGGCTGTAATAAGAAAACCAACACAAGTCACCTGAACCGGTAAATCAGGAATAAGTTTTGAAGTAACAATTCCTATTGCACCTGTAACGATTGTTGCAAAAATCAGCGCAAGAATTGTTTTGCGTCCCAGGGTATCAGTTCCGCTGAGCAGGTCGTCTGCGATTACTTTGTCCGGATTTGACTCTTCGATCAAAGGCTTGCGTCCAATCCAGCGGAAAAAGCACATAAAAAGGCGGGCGATCTTTTTTCTGAAATAAAGACAAATTGCCGCAAGGGTTGCAAGATGAAGCATTACGTCAAACAAAAGAGGAACTTCTTCAAGTCCAAAAAGTTTCTGCGCTACGGCAAGATGTCCGCTGGAAGAAACAGGAAGAAATTCCGTAATTCCCTGCAAAACTCCAAGCAAAATCGATTGTACTACTGTCATATTTTCTCCAGTTTATTTTTTTATTTTTGAATTCTTGAATTATACCAGTTTGCAAAAAGTTCAGGCCATACCCCGCAGGCAGTTCCCTCTGCAAGGGAAAGGCCGTGTTTTCCTTCCGGAAAGAGGTGGTATTCAACACTGACGCCCTGCTCAACAAGTCTGTTTACAAGAGTCAGGCTGTTTTGAATTTTTACGCTTTCGTCGGTCTGTGTGTGCCAGACAAAACTTGGCGGAAAGTCCTTTGTAATGTGTTTTTCAACAGAAAGCACTTCCATAATGTCTTTTGAATCCGTCAGTTTGCAAAACTTATGCCCGTCGCTTTCCAAAAGACCGTCTGTCAGCATTCTGAATGAACCTGCGTGACCGTAAGTTTTATCAGAAGTTACAACCGGATAGCACAGGCATAAATAATCCGGGCGCATGACTTCTGATTCAAGACCCGTTATTTCCCTGAGCAAGGGGGAATTCCACCAGGCTCCGAGACAGGCAGATAAATGCCCTCCGGCAGAAAACCCCATAACACAGACTGAACTTATATTCCAGGCTGTTTTTTTGCGATTAATGAATGCCATCGCCTGAGCCAGATCCACAAGAGGCATGGGGAAGGTGGACGGATTGATTCTGTAGTAAAGAACTGCGGAAGAAAACCCCAGTTCATTCATTTTTTGTGCAATAATGTCCTGCTCGCGGCTGCCGTAATGATCGTAGCCGCCGCCCGGAACTACCAGCACAAAAGGATTTATCTTTCCGTTATTGAGGATAAAAGGTTTGAGATTTGAGTTGTCCATAATTTTTTACTTTAATACTTTTCTTGCGGAATCTTTGGTTTGAATCAGCGCAGTAAAATTCTGCTCGGACAGTGGTTTTGAGTACAAATATCCCTGGATTGTCGTACAGCCGATTGATTCCAGAAAGTTTGCCTGTTCAACCATTTCTACGCCTTCGGCAATTACAGGCATATTGAGCCATTTTGCCATGTTGACGATGGATTTTAAGATTGTAACACTGCGTTCACTTTTTGTGTCGGTGGACATAAACTTCATGTCCAGCTTGATTATATCAAATTCAATATCTTTAAGAACATTGAGGGAAGAATAACCTGAACCAAAGTCGTCCATTTCTACTGTGTAACCGCAGTCATGGAGTTTTTTTACGATTTCGGCAGTGTAGGTGCTTCCTCCCACAACAGCTGACTCCGTAATTTCAATCCGGATCATTGAAGAGTCTACGTTGTACTTCTGACGCCTTGTCTCAAGCTGCTGAATAAAATCCGGCATAAAAATATCGTAGCGGCTAAAGTTTGTGCTGATTGGAATTATATGACGGCCCTGGTCAATGCTTTCGCGGATAAAGCGGCAGGTCTGTTCAAAAATATAAAGGTCCAGTTCGGTAATAAAACCGTTGGATTCAAAAATAGGAATAAATACACCGGGCGATATCAGTCCCTTAACCGGATGAATCCAGCGCACGAGAGTTTCTGCGCCGACGATGTTGCCGGTTGAGTGGTCGTACTGCGGCTGGAAGAACGGCACAAACTGTCCCTTTTCCAAAGCTTCGTCCATACAGCCGGTAATTTCCTGTTCGGTAATCATCTTCTGGCGGAGCTTTTCGTCATAAAAATTAATTGTGTTGGAGTAACTTCCCTTGATTGCGTTCTGCGCAACAATTGCCCTGTCCAGCATAATCTGCGGACTGACATTTTCTTCGTCACAGATGTAGGCACCAAAATTACAGTTTATATGAAATGAAAGATCAAACTTGTCAAAGGCTTCTACGAGCTTTTCTGCAAGAGCCTGAATTTCTTCTTTTGTGCCCGGGTAAAAGAATACAAAACGGTCACTTTCGATTCTGGCGGCAAAGCCTTTGTCACCCACCAGAGCTTTTACGGCACTTGCAATGTTTACGAGAAGAATTTCGATTCCAGAGCGTCCGAGAAAGTCGCTTAAAGAGCGGAACCGGGTAATGTCAAAATAAACCAGCGAATATACTGTTTTTTCCTTTGCCAGCATCTGAGCCGTCATAACATGTTCGATTTTTGAAAACAGTCCCTTTTTGGAATACAGGTTTGTAAGAACATCGCTTTCGCTCAGGTGAACAAAATGGTTGAGTCTGTTAACATCTTCGTTGATATCGATAAAGTTGAGCGTTATGAGGTAGGAACCTTCCGGTCTTACGGCGCTGACCAGGTACCAGTTTGGACCGATTTTTGTTGTCAGGCAGATCTGAAGGTTGTTGGCAAAGTCTTTTGATTCGTGGGCGCGGCTGCAGGCCCATTCAATGAGCTTACAGTCTTCCACAGACGCAGTGTCATTATCGCGAAGAATTTCCCAAAGAGGACGATCGTCAAATTTAGCATTAAAAAGGTTCTGCATATTTTTTGGATACGAGAACTTCTGCTCCATGGCATCGTACTTGATTAAAAGACTCTCACTCATTCTTGATATTATAATCGATAATGCGATTCTATGATATATAATTTTTCATAATTCGGAAAAATAGACGAAATAAGTGGTACATGATAGAATTGAATTATGAACGAATTGAATACACCCCGCTGGAATCTGGATAAACTTTTTAGTTCCATCGAAAGCGATAAATACAAACAGGCAGTTGAACTTTTAAAAACCGGAATCGAAAAACTGGAAAGCCTCTTAAAAAATTCGGGCCGGTTCAATTTTAGTTTCTGGCTCAACGGCTACCTTACCGCTTATGACAAGGTTTACGCTCTGATGCAGACACTTTCCTGCTATGCTTCAATCATTTATTCTGTGGACACAACAAATTCAGCAGTTTTGAACAATCTTTCGGTTATTGATGAATTTGGAATTCAGTTTTCGCAGATTGATGTTTCATTCAAAAATATACTGTACAAACACCGTGACGAACTGGACGCATTTTTTGTGCGCTTTCCCCAGTTTGCCGGCCGCAAATACCTCCTTGAACTAAACATTGCAGAATTCAAGCACCAGATGCCGCCAAAAGAGGAACTTCTGACAAGCTCACTCCAAAAAACCGGAGGAAATGCCTGGGAACTTTTACAGGCTCAGATTATTTCAAATCTGGCTGACGAAAAAGGCAAGACCTTTAATGAATTAAGAAACGATGCCTATTCAAGTGATCCCGCATTAAGAAAATCTTCTTACGAAAAAGAACTTGCCCTCCTCAAAGCCAATAGAATTGCCCTGGCGGCCTGCCTTAACAACCTGAAAGGCGAAACCGTTTACTTAAACAAACGCCGCAAGTGGCGAAGCCCAATCGACAGAGCACTTCTTGCAAACCGACTTTCAAAACCCACACTCAATGCGCTTATCAGGGCAATCGAAAAGAGCCTTCCTTCATTCAGGAAGTATTTAAGTGCAAAGGCAAAATATCTCAAAAAGCACAATATGAGCGCAAGTTTTTCTGCGGACAAGGGGCTTGCATTCTACGACCTTTTTGCTCCCATGGCGCTCCCGTCTGAGGTCAACGACGATAAAAATTCAATTCTCACAAAAACATGGACCTTTGACGAAGCACGGGACTACATAATCGCGCGCTACACTTCCTTCAGCGTACACATGGGCTCCTTTGCAAAAAAAGCATTTGAAGAAAACTGGATTGACGCAGAAGTACGCCCCGGAAAGGTTGGCGGAGCCTTTGACGAAGACTTTTCTCTGGGACACCAGAGCCGCATCCTGACAAACTTTACGGGCACATTCAGTGACATAATTACACTCGCCCATGAACTTGGACACGCCTATCACTTCAGCTGCCTCAAGGGAAAGCCTGCGGTTTTTGCTTCGTATCCAATGACACTTGCAGAAACCGCATCCACCTTTGCCGAGACAATCGTAAAACAGGATCTGCTTTCAAAATGCACTCCCGCTGAACGCCTGCAGCTTCTGGACATTGATTTGCAGGATGTTTCACAGGTTCTCGTTGATATTTTGTGCCGTTATTATTTTGAAAAATCAGTATTTACCGAACGGGAAAAGAATCCTCTCACCGCAGACGATTTTTGCCGCCTGATGCAGGCAGCCCAGGAAAAATCCTACGGCAAGGGCTTGAACAGCGAGCGCCATGAATACATGTGGGCAGTAAAAAGCCATTATTACTCCACAGGGCTCGACTTTTACAACTTTCCCTACGCCTTTGGACAGCTCTTTGCAATGGCACTTTACCAGCGCTACAAAAAAGAAGGCGCAGGCTTTGCGGCAACCTATGCAAAACTGCTTTCAAACACAGGCGCAATGAGCTGCGAGGATTTGTGCAGGGAGGCCGGTTTTGACATCACTCAGGTTGAATTCTGGCAGGGTGGAATTCAGGCCTACCTTGAAGAAGTGGACGAATTTATCGCTCTGGCAAATGAAAAGGGCGAGTCTGCAAAACAGGCATAAAAATGAAGATTCTCTGCGTTTGTTTAAGTCCTTCAATTCAGAGGACGCTGGTATTTGACCAGTTTGTGGCCGGTCAGGTTAACAGGACAAAAAACTTTATTCAAAATGCCGGCGGTAAGGCAATCAACACGGCGCGTGTCATAGAACAGCTTGCCCCGGAAAGTGCAGTATGCATTTTTCCTCTGGCAAAACAAAACGCAGGTGAATTTTTATCGCTTTTAAAAAAAGACGGGATTAATTCAAAAACCGTGCCGGTTCCGCTTACGGCGCGTACCTGCTGGACAGTTCTTTCCGCTCACGGAAAAACAACAGAAATCATCGCCGAAGAACCTGTACCGTCAGACGGTCAGCTGTTTGAAAAGCGGGAAAAACAGCTTTTAAAACTCATTGAAAAAGAGGCCTCTGACGGCGACGCCATTGTTTTGAGCGGCAGCGCGCCACAGTGCTGGAATCAGGATATTTATTCAAAAATTGCAGAAAAAGCCGCAGCGGCCGGCCTTGCAATCGTGCTTGATTTTAAAGGCCCCGCCCTCCTTCGCTGTCTTGATGAATTAAAAAACTGCACAAATTCAATTTTTGTAAAAATCAACATGGATGAATTTACAGAAACCTTTTCACAAGCCCTTCTTGAACCGGTTGCACAACGCTTTCCCAACGTGACTTTTATCGTTACTGACGGAAAACTTCCCACACACGCTGCAAGTTCAAAAATGAGGGAACAAACCTTTGAAAGTAAAGAAATTTCTGTCGTAAACACCACGGCCTGCGGAGACAGTTTTAACGCGGGATTTATTGTTGAATTTGTAAAGTCCCACAATTTTGAAAGCGCAGTTCAGGAAGGCATCCGCTGCGCATCCCTCAACGCACAGACAGTCGTTCCCGGAAGTTTAGTTTAATTCGTTCAATAAGCGCGGAAGGTCGTAAATCGAATCAATATAGAAGATGCGTCCGCATGAGCCTTCAGGAAGAACAGCCCGCCTGCTTTCGTCAAGGATTTTTCCAACCTGCACGGCTGTTCCGCCGATTGCAGCGTAACCTTCAACATAGGTTTTCCAGTCGTCCAGGAACAAAGTGTCTTCAACTGTTCCGCCGATTATCGACAGGGCATTTCTGTATGAAAAGTCGTAGGGTTTTCCCTTGAGTTGATTTGCGCGGATGTCACTTATTTCAGGCATAAAATAATCGCGCACCCGGAGTTTTTTTAATACGTGTTCAGCGTGTTCCCCCGGGGAATTGGTTAAAATCATTTTTGGAAGTTTGATGGATTCAAGTAAGGCAGGAAGGTCAGGATCGTATGCAAGTTCTTCAACCTCAGACTCGGGATGAACATAGGCAAAATAATCTTCTACGTCGGTCAAACCGCTTGATTTGAGCCAGTCCAGGGTTGTTTCGTAAGTCTTTAATGCCTTTTCCCGTTCAAGGATGGCCTGACTGAAGTCAATGTTAAAAAATCTGGCGCAGTAACCGATGATTCTCCGGCTGATGCCGGTGCTCATCTTGCTGCTGGCAGAATAAACTGTCATGTCCAGGTCAAAAATTAAATTTTTAATCATTGGCTTTCCTTTTTAAACTGTTTATTAAATATAATCACAAAATAGACGATTTCGGCAACCGCTGTAATTGCCCAGCTGCACGGAAAGAGCAGAAATAATGATTCAATTGTGGCAAAATGGGCAAAAATTGTGTAAACCCAGGCAATCCTGAATACGCACGATCCGAGAACTACAATAAGCGACGGAACAAAGGTCTTTCCAAGTCCGCGGCTTGCGGCAATCGTACAATCCATAAAGGCGCTCACACAATAAGCAAGTGCCATGATGTTGATACGGCGGATTCCGAAAGCTTTAACCGCCTCGTCCTGCGTAAACAGAGACAGCACTTCATCTCGGAAAAAGTAAAGCAGAAGCCCCAGGACAAGTGCGCTCAAAAATGAATACATTGTGCACAGGAAAAAGGTCTTTTTTACCCGGTCTTTCTGGTGCGCTCCAAAGTTCTGACCCACAAAACTTGAGCAGGCAACATAAAAGGCAAGCATTACATTGTAAAGAAGCGGATCAATTTCTGTGGAAACGGCGATACCGGCAACTGCAAGGGGCGGAAAACTGTTGATTCCCACCTGGATAAACATATTTGCAAAGGCAAAAATTGTATTCTGGATACCAGAAGGAACTCCGATGCTTACCAGCTTTTTAACCTTGTCCCCCTTTAAGCAGAGCTGCCTTACACGCAGCGGAACCTGTGTTTTTGAAAAGATCAGAATTCCTGTAACAAGAAGGGCAGAAACGTACTGGCTGATTGCACTTGCAAGGGCAACCCCTTCAACATCCATCTTAAAACCAATTACAAAAACAAGATTCAATATAACATTTATCACACCCGCAGCAAAAAGACAGATTACAGGCCTTGTTGAATCCCCCGTTGCGCTCAAAAGTGCACTGCCCCAGTTATACAGGGCGAGGGCCGGCATTCCGAGAGTGTAGATTTTTATGTATGAAGACGCATCTTGTAAAAGTTCAGGGCGGGTCTTTAAAAGCCGTAATGCGGGAGTTGCAAAAAAGTGCGCAACAATAAGAAGCAGAATCCCGGAACCCAGACAAAACAGAAACGAGGTGTGAACCGTTTCGCCCAGGTCTTTTTCTGACCTTGCTCCGCAGTAAAAGGCCGCGATAACGTTGACCCCGCTTCCGATTCCCTGGAGGAGCCCTGTCAAAAAGAACAGCAGCATCGGTGTTGAACCCACTGCGCCGAGAGCATGAGCACCCGCAAAACGTCCCACAACGGCAATATCCGACATATTGAACATTACCTGCAGGATGTTTGAAAAAATCAGAGGAAGACTAAAAATAAAAATGCCAGACGCTAAAGGTCCGGCAGTAAGATCGAGTTTTTTATTCAATTTATACGTAGAACCTTATTTTGTGTTCAATTTCTGTAATTCCGGCTCAACCTCATCGTGCTGTTTCTGGAGGTAGTCCATTACATGGTCGATTACGGCCTGTTTTGGATCCGGATGGTCAGCAGGAAGAGTTGCAAGATAATCTTTTCGGAACTGCTTGCAGTCAATTACAGGGCTTGCCGTAAAAATCTGGTTTGCAGGTTCACAGATATCTGCAAGCATGTCATCCGGATTGTTCGGATCGATTGTAAGGATTGTACCGTTGATTGAAACCAGAACCATAACGTCAAACATGCGCAGGTATGAATCCATCTCCCGCAGTCCGCGTTTAGTTTCAGGCTTTCCAGGGCGGTAACGCGTTCCGGAAGGGAATACGAGAATTACTTCTCCGTCACGTTTACATTTATCCATTGCGCGCATTGCGGCAAGATTGATTGTGCGGGCCTTTTTTTCTTCTGCGGCAGCTTCTTCTGCAGACTGAGCGGCAGCTTCTGCCTTGTCCAGCGAGCGTGTAGGATAAATTACAACCCGTGTAAAGCTTTCTGCAAAGGCACGGACATTTGCGTCAGCTTCGTTAAGTTTCATTCCGGCGATTGCAACGATACGGTCAGCAAGGTCTTTGCCTTCTGCGCCCATGTCGTTTTCCAGGAGCCATGTAAGGGCCGGCAGGTCTGTGTTTGAATAATGTTCCATCAGGATCAGACCGTGTTTACCGCTTTTTACTGCTTCAAGAAAAGCTTTAAAGTTTTCTTTGCCGCCGATGTGACTGCCAGGAAGAGTGTTGTCTTCAATCAGCTTATACATGATTTTTTTTGTGTTTGGATTTGCTTTCTGATAAACATTTGTTTCATCAATTTTCGCAGCAGCCCTTGACATCTGGGTCATCTGTGCAAAGAATTTTCCATAGAGCTCACGAATAGAAGCCATCATTACCTCGAAAAACCGGGACTCATGTCCCTTGTTGTTATAGGAAACCCCGAAAAACCAACCTTGGTTTAGTTTTTCGAGATTCCTTATATTTTAATATGCTTAATTTGAAAAGACAAGGTCTTCCACTGAATATCGGAGCCAGGCGTTGCCGATTTTGGCCGCGTTGATAAATTCACCCCAGGAATAATACTTTTCGTAGGGGAGGTGTTTTTCGCCAAAGGCGATGTAATTTTTGCCGTCGTCATCGCGCCCGTAGGAAATGGAAAAATTGATTCCCCGGGAAGAAAACTCCATTTCTTTTTTCAGTTCGATATTCTGTCTGAATTGTTCCAAAGTCATATGCTGATTATAACTGAAAACTTAAAGTTAAAAAAGAAATAGCTGCACCGAGGCCGGGCCGGCAAATTCACCAGATTCTTATTTTTCCTGTTTTATTGTATGATTGAATTATGAAATTGAGAGTCTGGCTCACGGCGCTGGTTTTAATTCTGTTTTGTCTTAATGCAAACGCCCAGGAGAAAATTATTATGGATGATGAATTTTTATTCGAATCGAATTTTTATATTGCCGACGTTGATGATTCAATTTTTGACCGAATTAAGGGAAAGTCCTACAAAGAAAACTGCACGGTTCCCCTCGCGGATTTACGCTATATAAAAATCCTGCACAAGGATTTTGACGGCACCGATGCCCGCGGTGAACTTATCTGCAATAAAGCAATCGCAGAAAAACTTCTTTATATTTTTAAGGAATTGTATAAGGCGTCCTATAAAATTCAAGAAGTGAGCCTTGTCGACAAATACAACGCCGACGACGAAACCAGTATGCGGGCAAATAACTCCTCATGCTTTAACTTCAGGTTTATTTCACACACAAGAACCGTCTCAAAGCACGGCCTGGGGCTTGCGGTAGACATCAACCCTCTTTACAACCCTTACGTAAAAACTGTGCGCGGCAAAACTTATATTGAACCTGCAACCGCTTCTCAGTGGGTGGACCGTTCAAGGCCCAACCCGTATAAAATTGATCACGACGATCTGGCATACCGCCTTTTTACTGAGCAGGGTTTTGAGTGGGGCGGTGACTGGGACGACTGCAAGGACTGGCAGCATTTTGAATACTCATTCTAAGGGCATTTAATACTGCGATAAAGCAGACTCCTACATCGCCAAAGACTGCAAACCACATGTTTGTAATTCCCAGGGCGCCAAGCACCATAACCGCTGCTTTTACACCAAGGGAAATCCAGATGTTCTGGTAAACGATGCCCATTGTCCTGCGGCTGATTTTTACCGCCTGACTCAGCTTAATCAGCTTGTCATCCATGATTACCACGTCAGCGGCCTCGATTGCAGCGTCACTTCCCATTGCGCCCATTGCAACTCCAACATCGCTTCTGGCAAGAACAGGGCCGTCATTAACTCCGTCACCGACAAACATAACGGTTCCCCGGGATTTTGTTCCTTTTTCGTTTTTGGATTCAATCAGGGATTCAATTTTATCAACCTTATCTTCCGGCAGAAGTCCCGCGTAAACATCGTCAATTCCAAGTTCCTTTGCCACGAGAACGGCTGCGTTTTCGTTGTCGCCCGTGAGCATGACTGTCTTTTTAACGCCTTCTTTCCTCAGCGCCTTAATTGAATCCGATGCGTTTTCTTTCGGGCTGTCACTGATTACGACAGCACCTTCAAACCTGCCTTCCCGGGCGATGTAAACAACGGTTCCGGAAGTCTGGTGTCCTGCAAACCCTGACTCGTCAAATTCAACATGTTCTTTCTGCATGAGTGCTTTGTTTCCCGCAAGAACGGTCTTTCCGTCAAGCAGGATTTTAATTCCATAACCGTTGAGTTCCTCGCAGTTTTTCCTCTCGCAGCATGTACAGCACTCAGGGCTTTGTCCATCCGTAACACCGCATTTTGCCAGATGTGCTTTCTTAATCGATCTGGAAATCGGATGACTTGAAAAATGTTCTGCGTGGGCAGCCAGGGCTATTAATTCATCTTCGCTCATGGCGCCGGCACTGATAACAGAAGTTACGTCAAAAATTCCTTTTGTCAGAGTTCCTGTTTTGTCAAAAACGCCGGTATCAACTTTTGAAAGCGCTTCAACAAAGTTGCTTCCCTTAATCAGGATGCCGTTGCGGCCTGCAAGCCCGATTCCACTGAAAAATGCCAGGGGAACGGAAATTACAAGAGCACACGGGCAGCTTACAACAAGGAACATGAAGGCACGGTAAAACCAGACTGACCAGCCGGTCTGTGCATACACCTCAGGAAAGAAAATCATGCAGACCAGAGGAGCGACGATTGCAACAGCGAGGGCTGCGATGCAGACAACAGGAGTGTACACTTTTGCAAAACGGCTGATGAACTTTTCTGCCCGGGCCTTTACCGCCTGAGATTTTTGTGTAAGTTCAAGAATACGGCTCACTGCACTCTGACCGTAAGGTTTTGTAACCTGAATTTTAAGAACGCCGCCGATATTCACCATTCCCGCAAGCACCTGGTCCTTTGCGCCGATCTCTCGCGGCATGCTTTCTCCGGTTAAAACAGAAGTGTCCACGGAAGAACTCCCTTCCAGAACCACGCCGTCCAGAGGAATGCGTTCACCGTTTTTAACCTGAATTATGGCTCCAACTTCAACATCTTCTGCTTTCATCTGAACAAAGCGGCCTTCCTTGAGAACGTTTGCGGTGTCGGCACGAAGTTCAACGAGGGCTGCAATTGAATCACGGCTCCTGTCCACGGCATAATCCTGGAAAAACTCACCGATGCAGTAAAAGAGCATGATTGCAACTGCTTCGCCGCTTTTTCCGATACAGATTGCACCGATACTTGCGACGCTCATCAGAAACTTTTCGTCCATAAAATCGCCCTTTCTGATGTTTGAAAGAGCCGACCTGATTACGCCCCGACCGCAGATTACAAACGAGGCAAAATACAGAATCATGTACAGTGTTCTGTAAAGATTTACGCCTTCAAAAAGATAGACCGGCGCAAGTTTATAATGAATAAACGGTACGTGTTCAACAAGGATGCCGGCTATAAAAAGTGCCAGGGCAAGGAGAATTTTTGAAAGACCGGGTTCTTCTCCTTCTTCTTCGTGATGGCAGCACCCACAGCCGTGGTCGTGGTCGTGGCCGCAATGCTCGTGTTCGTGTTCACAATGTTCGTGGTCGTGTTCGTGTTCATCAATATCAATATCTTTTTTCATATTTAATACTCCTTTAAAGCCATGGCGGCAGCGTCCTCCTGCTGAGGACGGGCGCTCAACCGGCTGAAATTCTATTCAAGAATATGCTCCAGGCCCTGACTTAAAATCGAAATTACATGGTCGTCGGCAAGGGAATAAAAAATAGACTTTCCTTCGCGCCTGAATTTTATAAGCTTGTTGTCCTTTAATACTTTGAGCTGGTGGCTTACCGCACTGTCAGTCATTGCGAGTTTTCGGGCAATTTCGCCCACAGACTCTTCGTTTTTTAAAAGAGCAAAAAGAATTTTTATTCTTGTGGTGTCACCAAATATTTTGAACAAATCTCCAAGGTCCATTAAAACGTCTTCGGCAGGTTCATTTTCTAAAAACTGATTCATCACGCCTCCTCAGTTTTGCCATATCACGGCTTTTTTATCATTTGAACAACTGTTCAACTATTCATATATTAATTTCTAATTATTATTCTGTCAAGTTTTTATAAAAAGGTTTATAATATTTACATGCGTCCAGTAAATTATGTAAAAGACGATGGTCAGTCATCAGCATTTATAAACGAACCTAAAGATTTTATTACCTGGGATCCTAAACTCAGAACAGGGATTCCTGACATTGACTCTGAGCACGAAAACCTTGTTGTTCTCTGCAATGATTTTTACAAGTCCCTTCTCCAGAACAAGGATACTGAGGATTATCATAAAGTAATCCGCCGTACCCTTGAGCGCTGTTTAAACTACGCCGCAATTCACTTTGAAGACGAAGAAAAACTGATGATTGCCGCCAACTACGACAATTACAGGCAGCACAAGGCCGAACACGAAGGCTTTAAGGAAAAGGTTCAGATTGCCTACACCCGCATCAATCAGATTACAATCAGCGAGGCAATAAAGTTTGCCCACTATCTGCGGAACTGGATTCAGAACCATATCGCCTACGATGATAAACTTTACATTCCGGCTCTCGTTAATTTTTTAAAGTCAAAGGCAACAAAGCCAAAAGAATAGTTTTTATATGAATATTTTATCTATCAGCAATCTGGCAAAAATGGGCCGCGAAAAACCGCTTTTTAAGGACGTGACCTTCGGATTGAACGACGGCGACAAGGCCGCAGTCATCGGTCGCAACGGATGCGGAAAGTCTACCCTTCTTTCAACAATTGCAGGCCAGTTAAATCCCGACGAAGGTTCAGTCGTTATAAATAAGGAAAGCGGTGTAAGCTTTTTGCCCCAAACTCCGCTTTTTAACGGCAGCGACA
>DLYJ01000050.1 GCA_003447785.1 Treponema sp. | reverse complement strand
TTTACGAACGGTTCCAGAACCGCGATGATATTGAACTTTTACTTATCGACGAAGAAAAACGCAAGGACAGCGCAGAACGCGCCAGAATGATAAATGCTTCGGATTTTACTTTTTTGTGTCTTCCGGACGCCGCTTCAATTGAAGCCGTAAAACTCTGCACCAACCCGAAAGTAAGAATTATTGACGCTTCAACCGCCCACAGAACAAACGACGATTGGGCATACGGTTTTCCAGAATTGTCTTGCGAACACAGGGCAAGAATTCAATCTTCCAGCCGTGTTGCGGGCCCGGGATGTTACGCATCAGGTTTTGCTTCACTTGTATACCCGCTTGTAAAAAATGAAATTATTGCCCCGGACTACCCGATTGTCTGCCACGCTGTATCAGGTTATTCAGGAGCCGGCAAAAAGGGAATCGCACAATACGAAGATCCGAATCGTGACATTCAGTTCAAAAGCCCGCGCCTCTACGCATTAACCCAGGAACACAAACACCTTCCAGAAATGCAGAAAGTGAGCGGCCTTGCCTACAAACCGATATTTGATCCTTATGTCTGCGACTATTATGCCGGAATGACAGTTTCTGTGGGAATCCACACACGCCTCATGAAGAAAAAACTCACAGGCGAACAGCTTGCAGAACTCTTTAAAGAGCACTATAACTCAAGCCGCTTTGTTCACGCGGCAGACTTTATGGGCACTGATATTCTTACAGAAAACTTTATCCCGTCCAACACTCTTGCCGGCACAAACAACATGCAGATTTTTGTCTGCGGCAATGACGAACGCCTTGTTCTGACCAGCCGTTTTGACAATCTCGGAAAAGGCGCCAGCGGTGCTGCCGTTCAGTGCATGAACATCATGATGGGCATTGACGAAGGAACCGGACTTTAGAGACGGTATTCAACATAACGGACGCGGCCGCTCTCGACCGCGTTTTTTATCTGCCTTTCACGCTCTGATAGCTGACTCTGCCCTGTTTTAACTTCTATAAATAGAATTTCCTTTATTTCTTCACCAGAAGCCGCTCCTTCAAAACCTATGTAATCAACAGGTTTTCCCACAAAGCGCACTTCAGCCGGATTGCACGGAAAGCCCGGCAGATACGGTGCAATCTGCTCGCCGGCAAGTCCTACAAGAACAGCCCTGGAGCGTTTTATCGCATCTTTTCTTATTTTTTGATTTTTCTTTGTGTACAGAATTACCGTAAGCAAAACCCCGCAAAGAATGCAGCAAAGACATATGGCAATAAAACTCAGAAAAAATCTGCCGTCCGCGTATAAAAATTCAATCAAAGCCTTTAGTTTCATCAGTTCATTATATCACGTCAATAAGATTAAAACTCTTTTTTATATAACATTACCTTATAATTTTGTTTTAAACCCCGGCAGCGTTAAAATTTGTCAGAATGAGGGGATAATCAATTTCTTTAAAAAAATTGAATTCTTAAGAATTTATTAAAGTTCAGTTCTATTCTTACCGATACTGTTTCGGGGAGATTTATCCTTTTTCTTATAAAAAAGGAATTGTTGGGTGGAGCACTGAAAAGTGCGTAAAATTGACAGAAAAACTCTGTTGCCATGGGACAATGACTTTTTTTGTCTTTTTTACTTCCTTTTCAGTTCAAAAATCTCGTATGGAGGACAGATAACGATGTCAAAATGTAAAATTGTTGTTCTTGCAACCGCATTTTTATGCGCCGTACTGTCTTTATGCGGATGCTCCAATTCAATCGACACTCTAATTGAAGATTACAACAGTAATTTTAAAGTGGCTACGGTACAGCAAAGTTATACCCTTGATGATGTTATCGCCGAGGATATTCTAAGACCTTACTATGCCGTAAGTTATACAACAACCTTGTGTCTTACGGCCCCTACGGGAGGCGTAAATTACACCTGGACAGCGGAGGTAGATGAAAACGCAAACGATATTCCTGTTGGAAAACAGTATATTTTAGGCGCAAACAGAGTATTAAGCCTGTATATCAGGAACAGCAACATTAAACGCTGGGGCACCTATAAACTTACTGTTTCCATTACCCGAACAAGCGGTGAAATCATAAAGGACACCGCATGGCTTTATGTATATTAAAAGTCAAAAACTTTTTTTATAAATCAACTATTGGAGGTAAAACCATGGTTAAAAAACTCAAAGCACTGGCAATCTTTGCAATTGCCACAATGTTGGTCATTGTCGGATGTAACAACCTTACTACAGGTACTTTATCCGGCAAAAACATCGGAGACAAAGCAACTGTTCACTTGTCTCTCGGAAGTATTTCGCGTGCTACTCTTGCACCGGCTACATTGACTGTCGACAGCGCAGAAATTGATCACTATGTAATTACAGGTGTATCAAAAGAAGGCTACTCTCTCCCTCCTACCGATATCGACAAAGATGATATCGAAGGCGGAAGTGCAAGCATTACCGATCTTGCACTTGATGACTGGACTTTAACTCTTTATGCCGTAAACAGCGAAGGCGGCAAGCTTCTGCAGGGAACATCTGTATGTACCCTCAAGAGTACAGGCCAGGATGAAGTAACTTTCAACCTGTCTTCTATCGGTCTTGAAACTACCGGTTCTTATACAATCATTATTAAATATGAAGGCGGAGCCTGGAAAGATTCTTATGTAATCAGCTGGGGTCTTTATAATGAATTGACAGGTGTTCCGGCAGGTACTTTAGGTGTTGACGGAACTGCCATTACAGACCAGACTGCAGAAAACTCTAAAGCAATTGCTCAAGCATCCGGCTTTACCGCAACTGCAACAGGTGTAACTCCTGGTTCTTATACCTTCGGTGTTTACATTAAAGAAGGCACAACAAAGCTTGGTTTTGCTTCTGAAAAAATCGTTATCGAACCAGGTCGTGCGACAGAAGGTGAACTCATTCTCGATGACAATATTATCAAAACAGCTCCTGCAGCTCCTACTCTTCTTGCAGCCCAGCTCATGGACGGCTCTGAAGACGAAGACTTCTACAATGTCCGCCTCTTCTGGCAGGATAATGCAAAGAACGAGGAATCTTTTGAACTGTTTATCCGTAAATTTACTGACACTTCTTCTCCTTATACATCTAAGATTGCAGATGCAGAATTTACTCCAAGCCTGCAGGAAATGAAGTACGACTACGGTTCAATTTTCAGTCTTGACGGAACTAAATACTTTGGTAGCGGAGCTACTGCTACAGGTACACAAAACGTTATCAAATATGTTTCAGGTTCATTGTTTGCAGGAAGTGAAGAACTTGTATTGAGTTTCCCTACAGGAACACTCTGGGATGTACAGATTCGTGCTGTTAACTCTATCGGTACTTCAGCATCATGTGTACGCGTTGCAGATGCAGCAAATCATACACAACTCGAAATCGCTACACCTACTGCCGAAGCCCCGGCTCCTACAACTTCAAAAACATTTATGTCGTCTCTCGATGATAAATATGTAACCGGTTACGGAGTCGGTACGGGTTCTAAATTGAATCACATCAGCATGGTTAAGATTACATACCAGCTTGATGGCGGTGTACTGACACTCCCTGATGTTGACTTTGACTCTTCCGAAGCCGTAAGTCACGTATTTACAGGCGTTAACTATGTTGAATACAAACCGTATACACTTTTTACTGATGGCGAAGGTGATGCAGGTAAATATATTCCGTTAATAGTAATCGACGGTACAACAAACACTCTTCTCAGAGATTCTGTTGCATATACAAAGTGGATTAGTCCTACAGAAAGTTCTACTCCATCAACTGCTACTGCAGTAACTTACAACACAAATGCATATGGAAACATCACTGTTATGGCAGTTTACGGTGCTACAACAGGTGATATCACCATTACAAGCACAACAATTGCCCAGCTTGCTCATGAATTATTCTCTGATGACAATGTTGACGCATACTATGCAAACGCTGCAACAGGAGCCGCAAGTGGTACACCATGTAAAGACGGTACTATTACAGTTGCCCGTGGTGCAGCCGAACAGTTTGTTTATGTTAAGGTAACAACCAACCCGATCTTTGTAAGATATGCATTGTGGGTAGGAGATGTTCAGTATGACAACAAGGCTTATGCTGAATCCCTTAC
Organism: Treponema sp.; assembly: GCA_003447785.1. GTDB lineage: Bacteria > Spirochaetota > Spirochaetia > Treponematales > Treponemataceae > Treponema_D. Next base: position 4,688 of record DLYJ01000050.1, on the reverse strand, counting down.
ATTTACAAGCTTCTCTACAAGTAGACTCCCGATAGGAAGCTCAACTTGTATCCGCGTAGACGCGTACACTGCAACAGGTGAAAGTGCAAGTGCATCGTTCTACATTAACAAAGACAACTAATTCTAATTAGTTTATCTGGTTTTACCTGGTCCCGGTTCCGGCTTTGCCGGAACCGGGGTCTGGCAGAACTTTTTTGGGTTTTAAAATGCACAGGTTATTTTTGAACTTTTTTAACAGAACAGCATCTCGCATAAAGCATTGCTTTAACGATACATATACCGTTATTGCAATGCTCGTTTTGCTGTCTGTTACAGGCTGTTCAAATGTTATACAGGGTGCTTTAATCTCAAATTCTCAGGATGATGAAGTTTCCATCGTCATCACAAATTACAGTCAGAATTCAAATGTGTCAGTTGCAAAAACTGTCGCACCTTCGACCTATCTTCTGGAAGATGTTAGAAAGTTTATAATCGAAGGAGAAAATTATGACGGTGATTTATATTCAAATTCAATCGCAATAGCAAACGACGGTACAGGTACAATAGTCGGTCTTAAGCCTTCTGTATGGAATTTTGTACTCCACGCATATAGTGATGCTGCAGGCACAACAGAAGTTTTGCGCGGATATGCAACCGTCGACACAAGTTACATTACAACCGTTGCTTTTGTCTTAACAAGTGCCGGCGTATCTACTCAGGGCAGCTGCTCGCTGACATTTAAATATAACTCAGACGGCGCTGCTACCTTTAACCAGATGGCAAGTTCCGTAACAGGAAAAATCTGCGACCCGTTAACCGGCCATGAAATATACAGTTTCTTTTCCACCGGAGACACCACAGAGCTGGCAAAATGGCTTGGCGAAGGATATACGGCTCAAAGAAACCTGATGAACCCGGGTTCTTACATTCTTACAGTTGAATTTTTCTATACGGAAAATTCAGTAACAAAGCGTTCAGGATTCTGGAGCGATTTGCTTGTAATTGAACCTGGACGCCAGACTACAAAAACAATCACAATCCCAAACATTCTCTCAACAAAACCTGCAGCGCCGCAAAATTTAACGCTTCATAGAATTGATTCAACATTAACGGCAGACTCATATAATGCTGTAATCCGCTGGGATGATGTTTCAACAAATGAAGAATATTTTGTGCTCAAACTGCGCTCGTATGCGTCAAATACAGCTACAACAGGCACTACGACAACGCTTACAGGCCAGTACAGTGAACCGACTGACGGCAGTAAAAGGTTTTCTTCCGTTACCTTTGCCCAGGACGGTGTGGGTTACATCGGAGGCTCCCTCTGGTCAGGAAGCGAAGAATATGTTCTTAAACTTGCTACCGGAAAGCTCTATGATATTGAACTGTATTCCGTTAACTCCTTCGGTTCATCCAGCAGTGTTTCACGCATTACTTCTGCTGATATCGCTAATGACAGCGATTACGGTGAACTCACCGGATTTGGCGCGACAGATTCTTCACCGTATACCCGTGTAAATACATTTGTTTTATCTTACAATCTTGCTGACGGAACCATGCTCACAGGCCTCGGCACCGCACACGAGGGACAGTATTATAACGAATATCACATTTACACAGGATCAAGTACATCACTTTTGACACCGGCTGCAATAGCAGACCCTTCTGACCCGACATTTGCAAGTCAGAACGACTGGCCGGTATTGTATTATTCAACTTTGGATCAGCCATGGGACAAGTGGTTTGCCTACGGTGACTCTACACAGATTGAAATTACAAGTGTTGACAGTTTTGTAAACAGAACATTTGTTGCAGCCTATACAATGCAAAATTCTTCCGATGTCTATATCGATAATGATTCTGTACATCTGACCTATGGAGCAACGGCCGCAGGTTCTGCGTGGGGAACAGGTTCCAACGCAAATGGAATTTCAACATTATCCGCAGGAACTTATATTACCCTTACGGTTGACCGTTCTTCATTACCAAATTCTCAATTTGAACAATTCAAATTCCTTCTTAACGGAAACGTACAGTCAACTGTAAATGTCCCGACAGACGGCTCAGCACAATCTACTTACTCATACACAGTAATCCTGCCATTTAAGGGAACTTATACTCTACAGGCAGCAGGAATTTACAACGGACAGACATTCTATTCAACTGAATTTACAACGACCGTTTCCAACTAAAATTTCCGCCCCGCAAAATAACAGTTCAATACCCCCTTTCTCTCCCTAAAGACACAACTTACTTATTCCTATATACTTAACTTATGGCTAAGACATTTGACGACAAAAAAATCATTTACACAATGGATCGCGTTAGTCGCGCGTATGGAACAAAGGTTGTCCTTAAAGACATTTCCATTTCTTATTACTATGGGGCTAAAATCGGCGTAATCGGTGAAAACGGTGCCGGTAAATCTTCGCTCTTTAAGATTTTTGCCGGAATCGATAAAGACTACACCGGCGAAACTCATCTCCTGCCGGGCTACACTATGGGCTACCTTGAACAGGAACCATATCTTGAACCGGGCAAAACTGTTCTCGAAATCGTAAAAGAAGGCGTTAAACCTATCACTGACCTTCTTGCAGAATTTGATAAGGTTAACGAAGCATTTGGTGATCCGGATGCTGACTTTGACAAACTTTGCGCTCGTCAGGCCGAAATCCAGGAAAAACTCGACGCTGCAGACGCATGGAACCTGGACGCAAACCTCGAACTCGCTATGGACGCTCTGCGCTGTCCTCCGGCTGACCAGGTTGTTGACGTTCTTTCCGGTGGTGAACGCCGCCGTGTTGCCCTCTGCCGTCTCCTTCTCCAGAAACCTGATATTCTGCTTCTTGATGAACCTACAAACCACCTCGATGCAGAAACCGTTGCATGGCTCGAACGCCACTTAAAGGATTATCCTGGAACCATCATCGCCATTACCCACGACCGTTACTTCCTGGACAATGTTGCAGGCTGGATTCTGGAAATGGACCGTGGCGAAGGTTATCCGTTCAAAGGAAACTACACTGAATGGCTCGAAGCCAAAGAAAAACGCCTCGCCCTGGAAGAAAAGCAGGCTTCTACACGCCGCCGGGAAATGCAGGAAGAACTTGAATGGATTCATGCAGGTGCAAAGGGACGCCAGGCAAAACACAAGGAACATATCAGCAGATACGAAAGCCTTCTTGCAGAAGAAAGCAAGCGTGTTCAGCTTAAAGATACTCAGATTTCAATTCCTGCAGGTCCGCGCCTCGGTAATGTTGTTATCGATGCAGACAAACTTACCAAGAGTTTTGATGACCGTGTTCTTTTTGAAAACCTTGACTTCCATATTCCGGCAGGCGCAGTTGTGGGAATCGTCGGACCAAACGGTGCCGGTAAAACTACCTTATTCAAGATGATTGCAAGCGCCGCCGGACAAAAAGTAGAACTCCCTGACGGAACCCTCGGAACAGAAGATCCTGATTCAGGAAGCATCAAAATCGGCGAAACAGTAAAACTCGTTTATGTAGACCAGATGCGTTCAAAACTTGACCCGAACAAAACTGTTTATGAAATGCTTTCGGGCGGCTCAGACCTGGTTAAACTCGGTGCTGTGGACGAAAAAGGTCATCCGATTAACGGCGCTGTCCGCGAAATCAACGCCCACGCATACTGTTCATGGTTCAACTTTAACAGCGCAGAACAGAACAAAAAAATCAGCGTACTTTCCGGTGGTGAAAAGAACCGCCTTAACATGGGTATGATGTTCAAAGAGGCCGGCAACGTGCTGCTCCTGGACGAACCTACAAACGACCTTGATATCGCAACAACACGCTCCCTGGAAGAGGCAATCAACGGTTTTGCGGGCGTTGTTATGGTTATCAGCCATGACCGCTACTTCCTTGACCGTATCTGTACTCACATCCTCGCATACGAAAACAACAGTGATGTTCATTTCTTTGAAGGAAACTGGTCTGAGTATGTTGAATGGCGCAAGAATGTGTTGGGAATTGACGAAGATCATCCTCACAAAACTGTTTACAGAAAACTCACACGATAAGATGTCATTATAGGGCGCGACCCGATAATCCATCAAAAAAAATGCCTGGTTCAGGAGCGATTGTTCCCAAACCAGGCATTTTTATCTAGGGCTTATTGTCTGCTTATACCTTGAACTGATCAATCTGAGCACCAATCTTATTGATTGAACTCTGAATCTGTGTAGAAACTTCCGTCAAAGCCCTTCCGTTTTCGCTAATCTTCTTTGCACCGCTTGACATCTGACTCATACTGTCGCGGATAATCGATGTCGCAGTCTGAAGGTTATTAACTTCATCGAGAATTGCTTTATTACCTTCTGCCATTTCCGCAGAAGCGTTACGAACTTCAGAAGTACTGTCATTCATAACATGGAGTGCTTCGCTGATCTGCTTTGAACCTTCGTTCTGTTCCTGCATTGCAGCCTTAATCTGATTTACAAGTTCATCAGTTGCTTCAATCTTCTTTGATACAGTTTCGAAAGCCTGGCTTGATTCGTTGCTGGCACTTACTACGCTGTTAATCTGTTCCTGAATTTTATTCAGCTGTTCACCGATTGTCTTAGACTGCATTGTTGAAGTTTCCGAAAGTTTACGGATTTCGTCAGCAACTACAGAGAAGCCCTTTCCTGCTTCGCCGGCGTGTGCAGCTTCGATTGCGGCGTTCATAGCAAGAAGGTTTGTCTGTTCAGC
>DLYJ01000080.1 GCA_003447785.1 Treponema sp. | reverse complement strand
AAACTTTTGACCGCTGGAGAAAAGAACGCTGGGCATTCTACCTCAAATACGGTATTGCAGAAAAGAACCTCAAGTGGCACCACCACGACAAGCTCGCTCACTACGCAAAAGACGCATACGACGTTACATATAACTTCCCGATTGGATTTGAAGAAGTAGAAGGTGTTCACAGCCGTACAGACTTTGACCTGAGCCAGCATATGGAATATTCAAAAAAGGATATGTCATATATGGATCAGGAAGATGGAAATAAAAAATATGTTCCATACGTAATTGAAACATCTGCCGGTCTTAACCGTAACTTCCTCATGTTCCTCTGCGAAGCATATGAAGAACAGAACGTAGCAAAGCCGGGCGAACCTGAAGATTACCGCACTGTACTTCACCTTGACCCTCGTCTTGCACCAATCACAGTTGCAGTTCTTCCGTTGATGAAGAAAGACGGTCTTGCTGAAAAAGCAAAGGAAATCCAGCACCTTCTCAAGGAAGACTTTGTTACTGATTACGACGTATCAGGTACTGTTGGTAAACGTTACCGCCGCCAGGACGAAGTTGGCACTCCATTCTGTGTAACAGTTGACTACGATACACTGGATAAGAATTCACCGGACTTTGATTCAGTAACTGTACGTTTCAGAGACTCTATGGAACAGGAACGCGTAAAGCTTTCTGAACTTCACACATTCCTCTTTAACGCAATCAAAGCATACAAACCGGTAGAAAAGAAATAAACCCGGATGGATTACGTTGCTCTCGGCAAATCCAACCTTCTCGTAAGCCGCACTGCCCTCGGCGCCATGGCTCTCGCAAATGTGAGCGATGACGAAGAGGCAGCAAAGATTATCAGCACGGCTTACGAGGGTGGAGTAAACTTTTTTGATACCGCACGTTCTTCAGAAGAAAGCGAGCGCCGCCTTGGAAACGCGCTTCATGGAACAATCCGGAAGGATATCTATGTTGCAACCAAAACCCGCGCCCGCAGTGCTTCTGAAATCGAGATGGATATTGATAAAAGCCTTACCGCGCTCAAAACAGACTATATAGATTTGTATCAGCTGGACAACCCGGCATTTCTTCCTGTAATGGACGGTGACGACGGCGTTGTAAGAAAACTGCTGGAGCTAAAAAAATCCTCAGTAATTCATCACTTTGGTGTTTGTACCGAAAGTTTTGAAATAGCCAGGGACGTGTTGAATTCAGACGTGCCCTGGGAAACCCTCCAGTACCCCTTTAACATTCTCTGCTCGGAAGAAATCCAGGAATTGGTATTTGACTGCCGCGAAAAAGATGTGGGCTTTATTGCCATGCAGCCTCTTTGCGGCGGAATTATCACCGACATTCCGCTGTCAATCGGATTCTTTAATCAGTACGATTACGCCGTTCCTGTATGGGGCGCTCACAGCCAGGAAGAGTTGCAGCAGATTATGTACTTTGCAGAAAATCCGCCTGTAGTTGATGATAAATTCAACGAAGAAATCGAAAAAACGCGCGCCTTCTTTAACTAAAGCCTATTTATTGATATTGAACTGCTTTAAGATGTCTGCCGCTTCTGACTTGTTGAGGACGCGGACAATTCTCATTGTGCCGTTATCAGTCTGAACTGTCTTTGGACCGCCTGTTTCGTCAGTTTCGCCCAGAATCTGTACAACCGGGTTGCGCGGATCTGTCGGGTTAACGTCTGTAACCTGAGCGATTTTACCGTTTTGCAGGTAAACGTAGGCTCCGATAGGAAAGAGGGAAAGTGAATAGAGAAGGGCTTTGATAACAGTGTCGTCAAACTGTTTGCCTTCGTTTTTCAATACTTCAATCATTGCATCGTAAGTTGAACGTGCTTCCTTGAACATGCGTGGAGCGGTAATTGCTTCAAAAGAACATGCAACTGCGATGATTTTTGCGTACAGGGAAATTTTGTTTCCTGTAAGTTTACGTGGATATCCTGTTCCGTTTTCCCGTTCGTGGTGTTCAAGGACGCCCAGCTGAACAGCGAGGGGAAAGCCGTTTTCCTTTACAATGTTAAAGCTGATAACCGGATGTGTTGCAAGTTTTGCTCGTTCCGGTGCAGAAAGTCGTTTTCCTGTCATGTAAAGCTGCGGAGGAAGACGAATCTGGCCGATTTCGTGCAGGATACAGGTAACGCCAAGTTCAATCAGTTTGGTAAGCGGCATGCGCAGCTGGAGACCGATTACAATTGCAGTAACTGTTGAACGCATACTGTGGCTTACGATAAAGTTTTTATTTGCGGCTTCCAGAGTAGGTGTAATTCTGAGAACGTAGCGGCGGTTATCCTTGATGAATATACACAAATCTTTTACAGTGTTTGAAAGTTCCTGGTAATCGAGAACCTTGTGGGTTGCGTAATGTGTGTAAACGGCCGTGATGTAGTTCATGTATTCGTTATAAACTGTCTGAACTACGCTCATTCGTGATTTTTCGTTATTTGCTAAATCCTGATGTGCTTCTTCCAGGGCTTTTTTTACATTGTCGCCCATTTCAGGCTTTTTAGGATCATTTGCGTTCGGGTCTACCTGTTCAATGGAAACCTGTTCAAAATCCTGTGGTGTGGGACTTGCTACAGCTCCTGAACCGATGCTTCCGTCGGAATATACAACCTTAAAATCCCATTCCAAAAGAGCCTTTTTAAGCGCATTGTTAAAAGGGCATGTCGGATTGAGAAGAATAAACTGTTTGTCTAATACAAGTTCCTGGGTAAAGAATGTGTTTTCCTTTAAGGTTGTAACCGGAAAAGAATTCATGAGTCCTCCACTCTTTAATATCGGCAGAAGAGCGCGATTTCATAAGTATTCTGAACTAAAAACAGGCCGTTATTCAAGGTTTTTGAGGGAAATTTGCAAAAATTCAAAAAAAAAAGAGAAGAAATCTTACACATTTCCTCTCTTTCTTAACATGGAGAGCCGTTATTTTCCGAACGGCGACGCGTCAGTTATTGTAAACAGGGCGTCTGGATGTTTGGAACAGTTACTGTTCCACGTCCTGCAGTTTAACAAATGACATTTAAATTATCGTCTTCCGTATAAAAATCTTTAGTGAGGTTTTAAAATTTTTTCAGATATTGTTGAATTGCACCTTTTATCAGGCCGTAAATAATTTTTGATTTGATAAAACTGGCTTTTACGGGATCGTCCGGAAGGGCTGTCTGTTCCATAATTGAATTCAATTTTTGTTCTGTTGGAAAGACGAGGCTGGCAATATCCTTGAACTGGCTGGTCATAATTGAATTGTCAATCTTCTGTAATTCCTGTGTGTATTGAACTGATTGCTGGGGCGAAAGGAGAGCCTTTTCTGCCGTGCGGATTCCTTTGACTGCCGTATCGTAAAGACTCTGCATTCCTTCCAGAAATTCATTAAAGACCTTATCAAATGCCTTTATTGAATCAGAAGTGGTGTTTGAAGGACAGCTTAAAAATTCAATTCGCTTTTCCGTTTGTTCGTTCATGTTCAGAAGACTTTGAACGCTTCTGTAGGAAAACCCCGGAATATACAGGGAACTGTTGTTCAGCGAGTATGAGTGAATTTCCTTGTACTGCTGGGCTTTGCTTTCAAACCACCATGCAAACATCTTCATCTTGTCGTCTGTAAAAAGCGTTTTTCCTTCGTAGTCTTTATCCAGCTTTTTGTTTGCCAGAAAAAGACTTGCCGAAAGAGCCGTTTCTGCAGGATGAAGTTTCCGGGAAGAAGTATGAGTTTTTTCTTCAAAGGTTGAACCTCTGATGTGGCTCTGTAAAAGCGGGTAGCCCAGGTCAAGGCCCGCACAGTAAATGTCTGTAAAGCCTGCATAGCGGGCAAAGTCCCACGCTGTCGTACTTACCGAACCGCCTGCTCCAAGGCTGCCCTTTGTGCCCAGGTGCTTTTCAAAATACTGTCCCAGCGGGAAGAGGGATGACGTTAAAATGATTTTTTTGCATTCAA
>DLYJ01000024.1 GCA_003447785.1 Treponema sp. | reverse complement strand
ATTTTCCACGTAAAATATGACTTTTCTTCAATATAAAATCATTTTTCCACGCAGATTATTCCTTTCAGTCTTTTACCTCTCTCTCCAGCTTACTGGCCAGAACCTTGACTTTTGCACGCTCTGCAATCTCTTCCCTTTTTTTAATGGTGTTTTCAATCTTGTTTTTCTTTGTTTTCGCAAGGTCATCAAAATATTCCAGGTATTCGTTGTGAAGGGAAATTTTTGCGTAGCCTTCCTCAAGAAATTCTATGATGTTTCCGTTCGAGTTGAAAATCGGCTCGATGACAATGTCTCCGTTTTCCATTTGCGAGATTTCTGAGATTGCATTGAGGATTGGCTCCTTGATGTCTCGTCCGGGGTTTTTTGTGAGTTTTTCGTCCGGCAAATCCAGAATTTGCTGCATGGTTTTAAATCTCATGTTGAAGAAGCCGTTTTTTCCGATGTCGTTAAGGCGTTTTCGAGCCAGCATGACTATGTTGAGCAGAGTGTCGGCCGCGTTGTCGGAAAGGGAGAAATATGTCTTTGGCAGAATTGAGAAATATTGAAGGGCAAAGACTTCCCAGTTTATTCGCTTGTTCAGGAAGATTTCGACGATTCCGTTTTTGATGTGGGCGCCGGTGAAGAGAACTTCGATTCCGCTGTCTGTAATCTGTTTCATGTCTTTTTTATCCCGGACAATGCCCTCAATTTTTATGCTGGTGAGAGGATTTTTTGCCTGATTGAATGCCTGCCGTGCGGTTCTCAGGGTCTTGTAGCAGCCCAGGTCAACGAAGTCCTCCAGAGGAAATTTTATGCTGATGTCCTGGGAAAGATTTTCCGTGACATTTTCCTTGCTGAGTTTTACCAGCGTGTATGTGAGGATTTTTTTGAGAGGTTTGTTTGCCTTGGTAAAAAGGTCGATGTTATCAAGGTGAATCGTCGTTTCTGTGTTGTCGGTTGAATATTTTACCCGCTGGCTTAAATTTTTCTGGGTTCCGTCCGGGGGCGTGAAGAATTCCAGCTGGCTTGAGTGGCTGTTGTTTTCAAGTCGGTTGGCAAATGTTTCAAGATTTCCGGCATGGCTTACCACATTAATCATTGTGTTTGAGGCCGGACTGTTTGGAAAACTGAAGAATTTGCTCTTGTCATCAGCGTTTTTGATGTTTCCCTTTTTGGAGGTCTCCGGCAAGTTGTTTTTGTTTTCGTCCATGGATTTTGCGCTCCTAGTAAAGACCTATATCAGAGAAATGAACAAGTCCTTTTTTCTCCTGCTGCTCAAGATATTTGATTGCAATCTTGATTCCCTTTGAAAGAGACACTCCGTGCTTCATAAAATATGACTTTAAGGCTTCTCGCTCCTTTTCTGTCGTGCGGACAACAATCTGTGTTGCCTTGATTGCCCTGGAAACCGGAATCTCGTCTTCTATGCTGATTTCTGAAGAATCGAATTCATCTTCCATGCTTGATGTCGGATCTATTTCCGTAACAGGCTCTGCCTTTGCTTCGATTTTTACAGGTTGGCTGGCCGTTGGAGAAGTCGCTGTTGATGCTGCTCCTCCGATTGGCTTATCAAAAGCATTCAAAAAATCCATGTCAAAAGTGTTTTTAGCTGGCTGTACTTTCTGCATTGTTCTATCTCCTAAAAACTGCCCTAGCCTACTTTAAGGCCTCTGCGATTTCAGAAAGAGAGGAAAGGGTTTCTTTTTTGGTTCCTGCCATTGCCTGCACCGGTACTGAAGTTGTCTGGGCTTTTCTAAAGCCGGTATCTGTCGGAATGACGAAAATCTTGTAGCCGCTGGGCTCCAGTGCCTTATATTGGGCTACAAGGTCACGGCACTGGGCAATGGCGTTGTTGTTTTCATTCAGAATCAATTTTTGAAGGAAGGGTTTGCCCTTTACGCTTACGCCATAGCAGTTGTCGTAGCGCTTCTTCATTGCCTCCAGGTTTGTCTTGAAGGTCTTGAGTCCGTCGTAGCTGAAACGGTCAAGTTTAAGAACGTTGATTACTTCGTCGCTGGCAATAAAGCAGCTTTCTTCAAGAGCACCAAAGGCCGGGGAAGTATCGATTACGCAGTAGTCAAAAGCGGCAGAAAGTTCGTTCTTAAGCTGTGCCAGCTTGAACTGCTCTTTCTGGGCGATTGTTTCCTGATATGTTCTAAGTCCGCCGTCGATTCCGGCTGTAGGAATAATAAAAAGATTTTCGACTTGTGTTGGCTGAATTACGTCTTTGATTGTGCATTTGTCTGAAAGAACGTCAGAGAGTTCATATTCCAGTTTTGGAAGGTTCATCCAGTCTGTGGTATTTCCCTGAGGGTCGGCGTCGATTAAGATTGTTCGTCCGAGTTTTGCAAGTTCAACAGCAACTGAAACAGATACGGAAGTTTTTCCGGTTCCTCCCTTTTGAATGGCAAATGTGTAAGTTTTCATTTTTCCCTCTTAACTTTGTTTATACAGTATAGTTGCATTCTCACGAATGCGACGAGTTTTAATCCGCAAAATGCTGCGGCTTAAAACATCGCAAGTCAAGGAAGACATAAAAAACTGCAGTTTTTTATGTCTGTATAGACATTATAAACGATGTATATGAAAAATGCAAGACAAAATATACAAAGTATAATAAAACGATAAACAAGAAATATACAAAAGATATACACTCGATAAACAAAATATATAAAATGTATATACAGAGTATATAAAATGTTAATACATAAAATTGCCAAAAATCACATGATTTCTGTGAATGTGTACGAAAGTTTGTAATTTTAGACTGGAAAAAGTTACGCTATTGTAATTTATTGTAATATATAAAAATACGCCAGATTGAATGTATAGAGAAATGCGAAATAATAGTGAAGGGGAGTATGCTGAGAAAGCAGTCCCTTCCCCGCGTTTCTGCGTTTAGTTGCTTTGACTTGAGCCGTAATATTTTATGTCGGCAAGGCTTCCGACTGCTTCGGCTCAAAGAAGGGCGGGTGGGGCAAAAATGGCCCCTCTTATTTTTTACAACCTTACTTCAATTTCATCTTTTGCTTCAAGGCTGTCCGGCTGAACCTGACATTCAATGGCGAGGATTTTTACTCCTGCGGCCTCTGCCTCTTTTAGTGCGTCGGCAAAGTCGGCGTGGGTCTTTCTGTTGGGGGTAAAATATTTGCAGCCGGTCATCTGCACAATCAGAAGAATCATGCTTTCGTATTGGCCGCTTTTTGTCAGGGAAGTGAGTTCCCGCACATGTTTAAGGCCGCGGAGGGTAGGGGCATCAGGGAAAAGGGCGACACCATCCCTTTCCAGAGTGCAGCCTTTTACTTCGATGAGCATTTTGTGGCTGGTGCCTGACTTGTCGTTGTATTCGGCATAAAAATCAAAGCGGGAATTTCCAAGACTGTATTCTGCTTTTAAAAGCTTCAGGTCTGGAAAATATTTTTTATTCTGACCTATCCATTCCGCCGCCACTTTGTTGGGGGCCTGGCTGTCCATATTGATGAGAAGTTTTTCCTGGGAGCCTGCTGTCTTTTCCACTGCAATCAAATCGAACTTTGTCTTTCGAAGGGGATTTTCGCTTTTTTCGAGGTAGACGGTGGCCTCTGGCAGCAGCAGTTCCCGGCATCGGCCCGTGTTTTTTACATGGACAGTTTCGGTTTTGCCGTCCAGCTGGACATGAGCGATAAAGCGGTTTGGGCGGTCCATGAAAAGGGCTTTTTTAATGTGCATGTAGTGCATGAAAGGATTATAGCATGAGTGAAGGAGAAAAATGAATGCGCCATTGTCAGCTGTAATCTGCGTTTTACTGAATACTGGAACTCTACAAAGCGTAGGTTGAATTGTGTGCTGGCGAGATGTATTGTGTAATTGCAGCAGTCCGCTCTGATGGTGTGGAAATCAAAAAACTCTACCCGGAACAGAACGCAGAAGCAAGGTTCAAAATAAGCGGCACAAATCAGATTTTCTTTTACTGCAATCAGCGTGGACTTTATAAAGTTGATGCAGGAAAAAGGAAATGAGGACTGGCACTATTCTGCTCCTCACGGTGCCGGTCCTGATATGGGACTAAAGGAAGCCAGCATCGGGCTGGTAAACAATGAATCAGGTCTGAAATATATGCTATAATTAAAGGGAGACTTACTATGGCATCTACAAGGGAATTTTTGTGTGAACTTTTTGATGCCATGTATGATGAGCTGCCGGAAGCAAAACCAAAAAAGAGAAAGTAGAAATGAGCATTACAACAAGACTTGTTACGATTGACGACTATGACAGTATTTATTCGCTCTGGTGCAGCACGGAGCAAAGTAGAAGAGCTTTGAATCCAGTTGATAACAGCAGGGAAGGAATTGAACGCTACTTAAGACGAAATCCCAATACATGTTTTCTGGCACTTTCAGAGGATGGTTCGGGGGATGAGCAAAAAGTTGTAGGGGTGATTCTAACAGGTCACGATGGAAGGCGGGCAATTATTCATCATTTGTGTGTGCATCCTTCGTTCCGGCGACAGGGAATTGCAAGTCAGCTTGTAAAAGAAGCAGAAGAGGCTTTGAAAAAAGAAGGCATCAGTAAAATTTTTGGACTTGTTTTTAAGGATAAGGATGATGCAAATGCTTTTTGGGAAAGAGAAGGTTATTCCCTTAGAACAAATCTTAATTACCGGAACAAAAGTTTGAATGAGAATGTTCCCCAGGGGGAGTGAAAATGATTAAAGGAATCCACCATATTTCAATGAAATGCGGAACAGCAGAAGAGCTGACAAAAGTCCGAGAGTTTTATATTGAGCTTCTTGGTCTAAAAATCATTCGGGAATGGCAAGAAGGTTTGATGATTGATACGGGAAACGGTCTGCTTGAGGTTTTTACAAATGCAGAGGGAACTCATTCTCTTGGAGCAATTCGTCACATGGCCCTTCTTACTGATGATGTTGATGAAATCACGTCAAAGGTTAAGGCTGCAGGCTACGAAGTTTTTATAGAATCGAATGATAAAGTCATCGCTTCAAATCCGCCATATCCAATCCGCATGGCATTTTGCTACGGGCCGCTTGGAGAACAGATTGAATTTTTCATGGAGCGATAATTATGGTGAATGAGTTTAATGAATATGTCCGCGACTGTTTTTCTGAAGCTGGTGATATTGTCATAAAATCTATGATGGGCGGATACCTTGTATATTTTAAAGGAAAGCTGATAGGTGACATTTGCGGTGATGAGCTGTTTTTGAAGAGAACGCCCAC
>DLYJ01000105.1 GCA_003447785.1 Treponema sp. | reverse complement strand
GTAAAATACGGCTACAACAAAATTGCTCTCGGCCACCATATGGACGATATTCTGGAAACCCTGCTCATGAACATGCTTGGAAAGGGTGAGCTTTCTACCATGCCGCCGCGATTAAACTACGCCAAGTATCCGCTTTCCATAATCAGGCCGCTCTGCTATGCAGATGTAGAAACTATAAAGGCCCACGCAAAGGAACAGGGCTACATCAGCACCACCTGCACCTGCATGTATCAGGATAATTCCGGACGCAAAGACGCCCGCGCCCGCCTTGAAGCATTAACAGGCGGCGACAGAGCCGCAAAACGCAGGATGTTTGACTCCCTGCGCAACATTAACAGCGAATATCTGCCGTAAAAGCCCGCGCCCGCCATGGAATCCTGATAACATCCATCTCTCTATAGTAACATATTTTATTATAGACAGTTTACTATTCTGTGCTATACTTAAAATAATCCTAATTTCAAAGGAATATGCAGAGATGAATAAACAGTCTTACCGTTTTTTGAAAAACACTATACTCGTGTTGGAAGGGGCATTACTCTTTTTACTCTGTTCTTGTGATAACTTTTTAAATGGCCCAGATCTAAAAAAAAAGATAGAAAACGAAATTGCCTATGCAAGTGCACCAAGTTATATCCTTTATGTTGAACCTCCAGAAAGCCACGGTGTAATAAGATCTCCGTCAGGCGGTGAAGCTGTCAAAAAAATTTCAGACACATTTAGAATTTATTTTGAGCCTTTTAACGATTATGAATTCGTTTACTGGAAAATCATAGACAAAGTTACAAAAAAAGAAATTCAGAATAACACTTATATTTCTTTAGATAATCCCTATGAAGCAGAAACAGAATGTTCCTGTATAAAAATCCCAGATTCTGCCATTCAGCTTTGCCTGATTCCAATTCTTGCAGAGCGTCCGCAAATTATTTCTCATTCTCCGATGACATCAGGTATAATAAAGGATGCGGGCATACAGGTTTTATTTGATCACGACATGGCTTCTGAATCAATTTATTTTAATGAAGAAGAAATTGAAAAACTTTTACAAAGCGGTATTAAAAAAGGAGATTTTCTTCCGCCCATACCGGAAGACACTGCCAATCCCCCTCTGAACCACTACGGTTACACAAAAGAAGGTGAAGTTTTCTTTAAGAACATCAACATCAAAAACAACAATGACGGTTCAAACATTAACAGCTGTTTTGGTGCCCCTGTATTTGAAAATTTACGTCAGCTTTCGATTCCGGTATATAGTAAAGACTCCTTAAAAGATTTTACCTCTGTTCTTGTAACTATAGAAAAAGGCTTTTTTTATACTCTGGACGAAACTAAAAAACATATAGAAATGCCGGGAAGCAAAAAGTGGCTGTATCAGGTAAGCGACCAGACCGACACAAACCCTTTGATAATTGCCAGGATCGAAAATAATGACGATATTTCGATAACAACCGGTAATGGCGAACTGAAACCTCAAAGTCCGCTTCTTTCACTCGAAGCCAACACAGAAAAGATAAAAGATTTTAAATTTTTGAAAAACAGTCCGTTATCCATTCACCTTAAAGTCCAGGAACCTGTAACCGGCTCAGGCCCTTCATCTAAATTTACACTTCATGCAAGAAAATGTTTTGATGAAAACTACATTTTTCAAGAAAAATATTCTGAAAAAACAATCGACCTGGAATACGATTCAACAACCTCAGATGTCGGGGTCTTCAACAAAGAAGTAGATTTATCAGATCTTGGTCTTGATGACGGCGTCTACCAGTTATATTTTGAATTCACCGACAAAAGCGGAAACAAAGCTCTATACCCTTCAAATCCAAATGACATTCAGTCTTACTATGATAATTATCTTAATCATGTAAAAGACGGGGAGAATCCCGATCTGATAAGCGAACTAGAAATTCAATTAGGTAAATATAAGTGTTACTATTTTGCCGTTGACACAGACATTGGTATGGAGCCCCCGGTAATTACAGACACAAGCGACTCCAGCGGAGCAAAGTTCACTCTTTCACTTAAACCATGCATAGATTTTGACAGGGCAGAAATACAATACTGTGTAACAGGCAGCGGGGACTGGAGTGAAACTGAAACTCTTGAGCGCGGAACAAACAGCATTGATTTTACGGATCTTGCGCTTAACACCACCTATACCTTTAAGGTTACCTGCTATGATTATGCAGGGAACTCCATAGTCTTTGATATAGACCAGACTTCAAGCAGCTGGGCTGTTTCCGTTTCCGTAACTGAAAGCGAATTAAAGAATGTTTATTTACAAAATGAAGATTTTGAGCCTACAGGTATCATCGTTACCTTCCACGATCTTAATGCTCAGACTCAAAGAGCACTCAATTATAAAGATGGCAGCACCTTGTACTGGACAACAGACTTTAACACACAGAAACTGACCTTTGACAAAACTGTAGAGGTTTCCGTTACATATAATGGACAGACAAAGACGGCAGAAATTCCTGTTTTATATTATGTTGCCAGAGAAGATGCACTTACATTAAAACCTGTAGAACAAGACGGCAAATATCTCTTCGGCGATTTCCCGCAAACCCTCTCTCCTTACTATACGGACGGCTCCTGTCAGAATTTTGAAAACGAAAGAAATAAAGGACTTACAGCAGAGCCTGTTTATAACGGCTGGTATCTGTCCCGTGAGGACGGCTATTTTTATGCAAAATACAGCGGAGAAACACCTCAAGATTATAATGTTATCTACTCAACCGATGGTATTACCAGCTATGCCTACCCACTAGACAAGTTCCACTTCTTTAAAGTTGAACCTGTTTCATGGGTTGTAATTAATGACAATTACAATTCAGGAAAAAAACTTTTGATTTCAGAAAAAATTCTTAGCACCTGCCAGTATTATGATAGTACTGAAGAAAGAAAAGATGCCCCTGTTTATCCAAATGATTATCAAAAGAGCCGCATATATGCCTATTTAAATGGACTTACTTATACAAATACATTTAGCGGCGGTGTAAATGTAATTACTGAGTTTGAAGGAAAAGGCTTCCTACAGCTTGCCTTCAGAGAATCCAAGTACATATATACCGGTAAGCTCAATTTACTTTCCAAAGCCCAGGCCGATAACCTGCAGGAGGATTTCCTAAGAGCTTATACTACGGACTATGCCCTCGCAGGCGGTTTAAATATACAGGATAAACCATATTCGAGTGAAACCGGCTATATCTGTTCCTGGTGGTTACAGACAGAATGTGAAGACAGTGACATAGTTTATATTTACTATCCGTATGGGGAGGATAGTGGAGATTTTAAAACGGTACCTGTAAATGTTACCGGTATCGGAGTTCGTCCAGTTTTAATACTTAATTAGTTCTAGCTTTTCTAACAGCAGGTCCGGTTATTTCCAGTTTTTCCACGGCATAAGGATTGTTGACAATTTAACCGGACCAAGGCTTTCCTTGTCAGCGGCAAGAAGTTCATCCCATGGCACTTCTGAGCGTTTGTCCTTGTCTTCAAGAATTTCCGGATGCTGTTCGTACCAGTCGTATTTGTACAACCTGAGCCGGAGGGCATTCATACCGGTTAAGAGGAGACCGTTTACCCCCGGAATAAAACCCAGTGTAAAAACAGAAAGTGCAAGAAGAATTATGTTATTCAACAGGCAGGCAAAAGAGAATTTTGCATTGTCAAAGAAGATGATAAATGACTTTTTGATGCACTGACCGAATGAGTTTTCCTGGAGTGAATACAATGGAACAAACCACTGCATTGCAAGGATTACAACAAAGGTAAACCACCCGATCAGGGCAGCAAGAAAGATTCCCATGATATTGCCGTTTTTGTACAGGATGTAGTAAAAACTGAATGCAATTCTTGCAACGATAAGAAGAAGTGCAAACAAAGCGCCAAAACTGAATCCCGGCACAATTGACGACGGAATCGACGCAAAAAAACTCTTCCAGGACGGAACACCAAAGTCTGCAATTCTTGCGGCGTTTTCGCCCCATGCAAAGATAAAAATCATAAAGATTCCGGCGCCTGCAACAACGATAATGTACCTTGCCAGGTCCGGAATTGATTCAAGACGGTAAAGAGAATACAAAGCTGCCGCAACAACTGCGTTTGCAAAAAGGTTTGACAACAGAATAAAGAGAATGTTGTCCCAGATATCACTGAAATTCTTTTTTAAGAAAAATCCAAACATTAGAATAACCCCGAAATTTTACCGTCATCATCAACATCAATTTCAAGCGCGGCCGGCATCTTAGGCAGGCCAGGCATTGTCATAATGTCTCCGGCAAGAATAACTACAAAGCCCGCGCCGCTGTACAACTGAACGTCTCTCACAGGGAAGATATAATCCTTTGGAGCGCCGGCCAGTTTAGGGTCGTGGCTGATTGAATTTTGAGTTTTGGCAATGCAGACAGGAAGATCCTTATAGCCCAGTTCTTCGATTTCGCGAAGTTTTTTGAGAACGGCCGGCGGAAAGTCCACATCCTTTGCCCTGTAGATTTTTGTGGCAAGCTGGCGCACCTTGTCCGCAAGGGAAAGATGGGAAGCATACAAATAATTGAATTTTGCCGGTGTGGATTCTATGGTATCAACAACTGTCCGGGCAAGACCAGTCATTCCTTCACCACCCTTTTCCCAGCCTTCGCAGACAACAGCCTTACAGCCTTTAAGTTCGCACAGCTTATAGAGAAGATCAATTTCTTCTTTTGTGTCAGTCACAAATTTGTTGATTGCTACAACCGACGGAACTCCAAACTTGGAAATATTTTCGATATGAACTGCAAGGTTTTCAAAACCGCGCTCAAGGGCTGCGATACTTGGTGTAGACAAATCTGCCTTTGCCATTCCGCCGTGCATTTTGAGGGCGCGGACAGTGGCTACGATTACAACAACGTCAGGTGAGATTCCAGCGACACGGCATTTGATGTCCATAAATTTTTCTGCACCCAGGTCTGCGGCAAACCCCGCTTCTGTAACAACATAGTCGCCGCAGGCAAGGGCGCACATTGTAGCATTGATTGAATTAGTTCCCTGGGCGATATTTGCAAAGGGACCGCCATGAACAAATACAGGATTTTTTTCCAGTGTCTGAACAAGGTTCGGGCGGATTGCGTCTTTTAAAAGTGCGGCTATGGCACCGGTGCATTTTAATTCACCAAACTTAACGGGACGCTTATCAAAAGTCTGTCCGATTGTAATTGAATCAATCCGCTTTTTTAAGTCAGAAATAGAAGTTGAAAGGCAGACTATGGCCATAAGTTCAGAGGCAACAGCGATGGTAAAATGATCTTCCCGGGGAACACCGTCAAGACGTCCGCCGAGACCGATTGTTATGTTACGCAGGGCACGGTCGTTAAGGTCAACACAGCGTTTCCAGGTAATGGTTCTTGAATCGATACGGAGAAGGTTTCCCTGCTGGATATGGTTATCGATTAAAGCAGAAATAAGATTGTTTGCAATGGAAATCGCGTGAATATCCCCAGTAAAGTGAAGGTTAATGTCTTCCATCGGAACAATCTGTGCATAACCGCCGCCGCAGGCACCGCCCTTAACGCCAAAACACGGTCCGAGACTTGGTTCGCGAAGTGCAATTACAGCTTTTTTGCCGATTTTATTAAGACCGTCCCCAAGACCGATAGAAACAGTAGACTTACCTTCTCCTGCCGGAGTTGGAGTTACCGCAGTAGTCAGAATCAGCTTTCCGCGCTTACGCGGGTCAGAAGCCTTAGCCTGCAGAGAGCGCAGACTCTTCATGGTAAGCTTGGCTTTATACGAGCCGTACAAATCAAGATCCTCTTCCTGCAAACCGATTTTCTTTGCAACTTCGAGAATCTTCTCCATCTTGTTGTTCTGAGCGATTTCGATATCTGTAAACACGGCGTCCCCCTGTAAGTATCAGACTATTTTACCCGATTTTTGCCTGTCTGCAAAGGTGGGGGGAACGCCGCTTTACACATTAGTACCACTTATAACAGGCAGTTGTACCGTCAGCCCAGTGAATAAAACTGGTTTTATGCTTATATATTACATCAGTGTAACTTGGTGAATATGCATAGCCTGCAGGAACACCCACATTTGCAGCTGTAACTTTATTTTCTACAAAGTTATCCTCATGTCCGTAAAGGCTCCATTTAGTAATATCTTCTCCAAAATCCGTATTACTGTAATATGTGTGCATGAATACTGCATTATCACTTTTTACAAGAATTTTAGAATCAGTTACTTTTGAGATTTCCTTTAACGTACAGACATTTTTAGGCCCGCACCAGTAGTAAACGGGACCTGCATATTGCATTCTTCTATTAAAGCCCACAGCATTCTCGTCTAAATACAATTTTAAAAAGTGATCTTTCAAAGTATCAGTAAACGTCGGTGAAGATGAATTATTAATTACCTTTGTTACAGGCAGATTTTCCCCATTACTGCCGGGACTTGAATTCCACTTATAACTGTGAGTGTCGCAAGTATCAGCTGAAGACGCCATAACTGAGGCAACATAAAGATTTCCATAACTTAAACAGTAGGATTTGACGGTAACCTTATTATTGGCATAATCAACAGCAAAATCTGCCGGGAAATCATAAATATCAAAGAAACTGGTATATGGTTTATCGCCATATACTTTATAATTTCCCTTTCCATCATACAGGACCAGATAAGCGACCGTTGCATTATTATCATATAAAAATGATTTTGGTACAACGACAGTTCTATAGGATCTATTAACTGTATGGTTTGAGGAATTATAATAATCAGAATAAGTAAACTGTTTATACGGAAGCTGCAGTATTTCTTCGTCCGATTTTGAAATAACAGGGTTTTCAGAGCTGTCATAATACATCCTGAAATATCCTGTAACAGGGACAGAGTCAGAGTCAGGGTCAGTATAAGGATCATCTACTATGAATTTTTTATAAAGATATCCCAGCTGTGTTTGATATTTATCCGGATAATAATTAGTCTGAACCGTCGACTCCAATACCGGAGGTACAGTATCGTTTGCTGTCTGATAATCAAATTGGAGATGATCAGTAAAGGTTCCATCTTCATTTTGAATCAAAGATGCAGATTGTAAATAATCTGCCTCCCGTATATAAATATCCTGATTAGAATCAACTTTTCCACCTGTAATAGAGTATGGTAATGTAAAGGAATAAGTCTTTTGCTTCTGAAGCATTTCCTTTTTTATTACATAATAATTATCTGATGCATTCTGTTTATTTGAGATTAATAAGGGAGCAACACTTTCTGCAGTGTCATTAAATGTTATGGTAGCGGTATATGAGACAGCATTAATTTCATTAATTTGCTCGTATGACCAGTCTTCAACAACATTACAGTTTTCTATTTCAGTGAAAATTTGAAGAGTAAAATCTTTCTTACAGCTATTAGTATCAAGCAGGGTATATATGTCACTATTGTTTTTACTCTCGTGATTTTCATATTTATGATACAAATAAGCACAAAAACGGGAATCAAGTGGATACGTGGTAGTGGATGCGTTTAAAGACCATCCTCTATAACTATCTGAAATTTCTCTATTATCCAATACCGGGATATCATTATCTGCGGGGTAAACAGTGAGATAAGGTGCGTAATCTGTGTTCGAAAGGGATTTAAACCCCGGTATATACCATATAATAATATTATTATTACTTCCGGAAGTAATTTCTTTCTTCATAAACTCAATTTCTGGTGCCCCTGGAATATAACAGTATTTCTCAAGGATATTTCCAACATCATCCTGTAAAGAAAGTTTTAAATAAGTTGTCTGCGATAAATCGAGGGTTTTCGGCAATATATAGTTATAAAACCCAGTAACACTGGTAGGACCATCGGCAAGAGAAAAGTTTTTTTCCAAACCAGCAGAATATACAGAAGGATTTGTACTTATATCTGAAGATGATATTTTAACGCCCTCATTATAAGAACCTTCGCTGCTGCCCCACTGGATTTTCCATTCAAGTGAGCTTTCATCCGTACTGAAATCTTTAGTTCCAGTTTTATACCAGTAATCTTTTCTATCGTCTTTTAATGACTTTTGATTAAACCAGATTTTTCTGACAGGTTCTGTATTTTCATCATCTAAAGTGCGTTCATTAAAAATGAATAATGACTGCCCGATAAATCCTGTATCCATAATTACATAATATGTAAACACAGAAGCATTATTTTCATTATCCAGAACATAAAAATCCAGCTGTACAAGACCATCAGAACTTAAGCATTCATAATCTGCATCCAGATAATAAGTGCTTCCATCTTTTGCAACGGCATCAGAAAGCATTCGTTTTGTACACACTGCAACAGGAGAATAATATACAGAAAAATCACTTCCAGCGGCAGCATATCTGGTAATCTGGGTCTCTGTTACCCTGACTTCCTTTACGCCTGAAATTGTATCTGTTGAAGTTAAATTAAGATGCAATTTACGGCTGACATGATTGGCAGTAATGAGTTCGTCCGTCATATTGTCAGGAGTAAGATCCTGAGAAAGCACTTTATTATCAAACTGAGCAGTTAAAGTATGGCTGACAACATTTGGAGCGAGAAGGTCGGTCCGTCGGGTTGAATTCAATCTGTATTTATAGATAAAAGTATCGATACAATCAACATCTGAAGTGCTTTTAATGCTTCCTGCTTCATAAACGGTTCCTGATTCGGTTTCTGTAAATATGCAGTTTATATACAGGCCAAGTTCAAGAATATCAATTGAATTCCTGTCAAGCAGATAATCTGAGATTTCCAGAACAAGGGTTCTTCCATCATCAGAAAGGGTTGGTACACTGTAAAATTTATTCAGATTTTCAAAAGTTTTTTCATTTTGAATCAAAATATTTTTTAATATGAGATTATTACCATCGTAATACCCGTATATTCTGTTTTCTTTATCACGCAAAACTTTTTCTTCCGGGCAGTTTACAGGAATTTCTGAATCTGTGAATCTGAAAGAATCAATATGCACAGGTTCACTGAAATTAATTGTAACCGGAGTATCACAGAGAGCTCCGCCCAGTGCATACTGAGGAGATACATCTGTGACAAAAGGATGCAATCTGCCTGCAGGTAAAACAGTTATAACCCTGGCACTTACACCTGTAACTGATTTTAAAGTAAGCTGAACTTTACGGTTCTTTAAAAGTTCTTCCGCTGTTTTGTCATCAGGGGCAATTACTTCAAGAATTTTTGATTCACCATCCAGGATGAAATTTCCATTTTTTGTAAGTACAGTTCCATCAGAATTTTTAAAAGTCCAGTTATCAAAGGAACAGTGTTCATTTAATGTAAAGTTTATAATTTTTGACTCATATTCATACAGCTGGAATTCGCCGCTTACATCACAATTTCCGTTTTCAGGATTATTAGGAACCCTGACAGTCACAAAGTTTTTTGTTGTATTATTAATCTCAAAACTGAATGTTTTATCTTCTGACATTTCAACTTTTGTAATTCCGCTGAAATAATAAAACTCTTTTGGTACCGTAACCTTTATTTCCATTGAACCGCCCGTAAGTTCGAACGGATTGGAATCCTTCGCATTAAAAGTTATGCTGGTTTTGTCAGAATTAATCTGAGGTTCCTCGTAATGATCCCTTACATTAACTCCGGCACCGTTAACAATTTTTATTTTATTGAGGGCGGCATAGAGTTCGGATTGAGGATAATTTTCTGCGGAAGGCGAGCCTTCCATTGAAAGCGGTTTATTGAAATTAATTACAATGGATGTATTTTTAGGCTTTAAACCGCCTGTACCGTCCGGGCTTACTGTTGGAAAAGGACGTTCAACACAGTATGGTTCTATGATTATTTTTTGTGCCAGGCATTTTTTAATTGTGGCGGTGGTTTCAAATGCGGATGTATCGTCAAAACTAACGGAACTTTCGGGAGTTGCGCGCCAGTACATAAATTTGTAGCCTGACTGAGGTTCAAACTTAAGCGCGATTTTATCAGTTTCTTTGTAAGTTTTGTCATAAAGGTTTGCGGCAGGAACAAGAGTTTTTACCGCAGATGCATTTGCACTGATTTCAACCTCGGCATATACACTCTCGTTATATGCAAGCATTTCCTCCAGTTCTTTTTTCTGAAGTTCTCCATTCAGGAAGTTGTCACAGGATACAAGTAAAATCAAACAGGCAGAAAATAAAACGGTCTTAAGAGGTACCCCCCCCCCATACAGATGACATGTTTTTAATCATAAAGCAGCCTCGTTTTAATATAATTTTAATCTAATTTTAATACACAATTATTATATTGTCATGTTTAAACAAGGCCTGGGAGATTTTTTTTAAATATTCTGTTATCTTTTTTTACGGGGATTTTTTACACCAGATTATCGGGTCGGCGCCCGCCCTGACATACCTGTCATTGCCCGGTCCCGCTTAGACCGGGCAATCGTTACAAAACAAAACTTACTTTTGTTTTACTTCGGACATAGTTGTTGTGTTATCAGCAAAGTGAACAACTACACAATAACATTCACCAGATTCAATCTCGCTTACAGGAATTGTGTATTTCTGAGGGCTATGATCGCTTGAGCTGAATGCCATATATTTGTCACCTACATGCTTATGGAAACATTCCCACTCCTCTGCACTCCAGGTGCTGCACTCTTCGTACGGACGGTTTGTAACCAGTGTTTGGACATATACAGGCGCATCACTTGCAACCAGAATTGAGTCATCTTTATTCTGTATAATATAATCATAATTACCAGAACTTGCAGTTCCAGTATAGTAAAACGATGATTTAAAAATATATCCATAAAAGGTACTACCAGGATATGAATATGCATAAAAGCCTGTAGCTTTTATAAATTTAGAACTAGGTAGAGTTTTGGTATGTGTACTGTTACTTGTAAAACTTCCGTATTTAGTCCATTTGCCTAAACTGTCATCATATTGACCTATATAAAAATAATTACTACCAGTTATATTATTAGGAATCGTAAGCGTTGTTCCAGAACAGTTAAAACATGATTTTATCTGAGGAGCCCATATTCCTTCTGCTTTATTATTGTTATTATCATATATTACATACTTACAGTAGAATGTGTCATATTCATTCAATAATTTCCAAACAGGAATATCGACTTTATAATAATTTGATGAATTCAATGTATAAGTTGTACCATCTGATAGAGTAAGAGTTCCAGTTTTAGGTCCAGACCAGGTATCTTTTATATAAACCTTAAATGTCTCACCTTTATAATCTGCACCTTGCACATCCGATGTATAAGTAGATCCAGATCCAAGCTCTGAATTATCCATTCCAAACATAATAGTAGGCTGAACTGTATCATATGTGTTGAGAGTAACTTTTGGTACAGCAATAGTAACATAAGAGGAACGCAAATTATTTTTTTCTCCATATATTGTGAAACTGTGGTCATATTTGTGCAATTGTTCTACGTTACACGGAATTGTTAAGCTTGTAGTATTTTTAGTAAAATAGAAAGCACTTTGTGAATAATCACTTACTATATCATCGCTATTAAGAACATATATTTTATCACAACTATTCCATGAACTTGAATCAATATATAGGGTAACATTTATTTCATTTGTTTTACCTTTAGAAAGGCTATATTTAGTATATGGAAGTGTAACTGTTGGAAATGTAGCATTGGACAAATCACTATATTTTACAGAAAGACTCGATGTTTTTCCAAGATACAAATAATCCTGGTTTCCATCATCGTACTCGGCTTTATAATACACCATTAATACACTAAGATTATATGGCTGATTAGTCAAATAAATAGGCTGATACGATGTAGCCCAACTAAAAGAAGATCTAATAAAATCTTCAATATAAAAAGAAGTTCCTTGATATGAAGCCTTACAGTCAAGCTTAATTCTATCTGAATCTAGGTAAACTGATAAATCTGATTCCGAAGGGAATGTATATGTTCTTCTTCCAACATTTCCCATATCATCTGTAATAATCAGTTCCATAGTTCTTCCATATAAATAACCGTCTACGTCTAAAACTAAATGTTTTTCATCAGTCACTCCGTTATCAGTGAATTTACCAATCTTTGTGTTGCCATTTTTATCAGTATATTTCATTTGAACCGTAAGATTTTCAGGTCCCAGAACAACAGGATTATAACTACCAAAATGCACACCATAAATTGCAGGCTTATCTTCCCTAAAACTTATTATAAAATCATTTATACCATTTTTATATTCACTAGAAGTTACTTGCTTTTCTTTATCTCCGTCTACCGAACTGCTAATTCCCAGACATTTATTATATAATTTATAAGGACTACAATCTTCACCATAATATTCACCCATGTAGAAAATACTTCGCTTTATGGCAGAAAAAG
The DNA here is from genome assembly GCA_003447785.1 of Treponema sp. Classification (GTDB taxonomy): domain Bacteria; phylum Spirochaetota; class Spirochaetia; order Treponematales; family Treponemataceae; genus Treponema_D. The sequence continues at coordinate 8,004 of DLYJ01000105.1, read as the reverse complement.
TTTCTGTTGTAACTGCCTTATTTCCAACTGCATCTGCTACAGTAACAGTAAGAAGGATAGCTCCATCTTCTTCTGTTATTTCATAAGGAATACAGAAGGTTGTTATACCGCCAGATCCAGTTTCAAATTCAACTCCAGTACTATTTTTCGTAAATACAGTTGTAGTTAATTCCGAAACGTCTGGAGTCCCCTTAGTTTTTGTATTTGTTCGTCTTTGTGTCACAGTTACAGTGCTTACACCGCTATCCCCATCAGAATAAGTTCCGTAAAGATAAACAGTACCTTTTGTACGATTCTGAAGGATTTCTGCGTTAGTCATGGAATCTACTTGCTTTAGAACAAATTTATCACTTGAACTCAAATTTGTTGCATTTTGTAAAGAGATTTCTTTTCTTGTAGCAAAAAATGAAATTTTAGTTGGAGGAGTTGTTTCAAATTCAGGTTTATAACTTACTGTAAAATAAGAATTATCATTTTGTAAAAGAGGAATACTTACTCCGTCTTTTGTAACTGTAATACCAGTTTTTAAAGATACAGTAAGATTTATTGATGCTGCATTTAATGAAGCAATGTAATCTCTAAGAGCAACTCCTTTTGGTGTAAGAGTAAGTTCTTTTCTATTTTCACTCAATACAGGGGCTTCAAAAAAATCTTTCATTGACTTAGCGCCATTTGTAATAGAAATTTTATCTGAGGCATAAACAAGTTTTGAAGCGTCCATTGCCATATTAAATGTTAATTTAATTGGTATATCAGTTTTTTGAATTCCATTCCCTGGTGTAACAGAAGTAACAGCTGGCATCACCATATCTTTTGCCGAAACTGAAACTCCCCAGCCAGCAGACCCTTTTTCTACAGCGAGATATGAAGTTAGAACAGCCTTTGCAGGATTTGATGAGTCTATTTTAAGGGTGCAGTAAGTTATTTCGTCATCTTCATCATAAACAGAAATTTGACCGCTAGTTAAATAACTTGTATTTGTAACAGTTAAACTTGAATTTGCACAGGCAATTTTCCAACCTCCAAATTTGTAGCCTTCTGGAACCAGATATTCCAGATTAAAACTTTCTTCTTCGTTTAATTCAGGTTTATCACCAGTTGAATAATCATCGCCATTTACCCGGATTACGGAGCCACTTGCATCAGTTGCATCCATTCGAACAAAAGTTTTTGTCACTGTAGAGTTATTAACCTTGTATGACCAGCTTAAATCTTCATCCCCAATAGTAATTTTTGTTTTTCCGTCTGATGCGAGATAATAAACTTTATCATGAGGAACAGTCACTGTTACTGTTTCAAATGCATTTTCTACAGGGAGCATTTTTATTGGAGTAAAAGTAACTGTTTTTTTGTCTGCACTGAGAGTTCTTGAAAAATATGTAGACTGTGAAAAACTGGAAACCGAATATTTTATTTCAATATATTGCTCTGTATCTTCCTCAATTACATGAGCAAAATTTAATGTGACAGGTTTATTCTTTGCAAACTCCTCTGCAGAATTTGAGCTGTAAGGAGAAACATCTGATGTAGAAATTGACGGGCGTTTGTAACATACTGCATATACAGTTATTCCATTACAGGCTTTATTAAACGCTAAAGTCGAATTAGAATCCGTGCTTATAGAATTCTTGAATGAAATAATATCATTTGTAACAGCATTATCATCACTGTCCACAATCTTCCAGCCGTAGAACTGGTAACCCGGATTTATGTCAAAAGAAAGATCTACTTCCTCGCCAAGATTATATTCTTCATAGGAAACTCTGTTTATTGTTCCGGCTGCCCCTGCGGGACTGAATGGGGTTTCTGTTTCTCCGTTTATTACTGAATATGTGATTTTTGCTTTTTCTTTTGTTGTATGATTTACCTTAAAACTGAAGGATTCTTCTTCATGATAAATTTTAAGACCGTTTGCATTTTTATAAAAGAAATCTGATGGTATAAAAACAGAGATAGTTTTTTCAGAATTTTTTGGTACAGAAAGGACTGCCGTACTTTTTACCGTAATGGTTTTTCCGTCTGCACTTAAAATTCGATCCGTGTAACAGCCGTCAAGATTGTTTCCATCTGAACTGATGCGGATTTTATTAAGCATGGAACTGCATTCTGAATCCAGTGATTTATTAAATGTAAGTATAATGTCGGAATCCTTGTAATTCGACTCTGAAGAAGGACTTTTGGTAATTACCCTCAAACATTCGCTTACATCTGCACTTACTGTAACTCCGGTAACTGCCTCCAGTATCGTCAGCTTTGTAGAAGGCAAATTTTCATCTGCTATCTTAATTTTACTGAGAACGGATTCATCTGCGCCTGTCACCTTCCATCCGTTAAACTGCCAGCCGTCTGAAACAAGGAATGAAATTGCAACTTCTTCACCAATTGAATAATGCTTTACGTTTCCGCTTTCCGGAGTAATTGTTCCTGAGCCCTGTACCGAAGAGAAAATGATTTCTGCTTTTTCAATGGTTGAATTATCTATTTTGTAGTCAAAACTTATTCCGTTTCCGCCATAAGTAACTTTATAGCCTTCCTCAGTTTCATAATAAAAATCTGCAGGAACAGTTACCGTTACTGTCTTTGTCTGACCGGCATATACATCAAGCATGTTTGTTTTATCAGCCGAAAAAGTAATAATGTTGCCGTTTACACGAGGGCTTGAAAAACTGTTTTTAACCGGTGAACCGCCCACGGCAATAGAAATATTGTTAAGCATTCCTTCATCCGAAGGTAAATTCTGACTGAATGTAATTACAATTGATGAATTCTTGCTTACGGTCGGACTTAAGACATCATTCTGCGGTGTAAAACTTAAAACCCTGAGACGAGGTGCACAAACTGCCTTAATCTGAGTTCCCGTACTCTTTTCCATGATTAGGGCTGTTGTTGAAGCAGATAACGGTTCAGCTACATGGACAACGCTGCTGTCATAGTCCCATCTTATAAACTGATAATCTGCGCTTTCCGTGAATGCAAGTGTAAGTTTCTGACCGATACTGTAATCCCTGGTACCTGCAAGATATACACTTCCTTCTGCAACTTCGCTGGAAAGTGTTACGGTTGCCTTTTCATCAGTTTCGTTTGTTACCTGGTAGCGCCATGTTTTTCCACTGTTGATGGTAATTCCATTTGAAGCCTTTATCTTATCACTTATTGTAACCTTGATTATCTTAAAGCTTGAACCTGTATCAATTTCTATCGGATTAGACTTGTCCACAGCAATTGTCAAAAGATTGCCGTCAACTTCAGGTTTCTTAAAATGAGCGGCCAGAGAAATTTCATCTGCGCCTGTAATTTCTATGTTTTTAAAATATGTAAGCCCGTTTAACCTGTAGGCCCAGATTCCACTGTCATCAGCTTCCGGAAGGGCACCTGCAGGAATTTCATCTTCCGTAAACAAAAAACTGTCTGCTGCCGGAGGCTCTGAAAAATTAACCGTGATTGAACGGTCGCGGCTTACTCCTGTTGCTTCGTACTTTGGAAGAGGTTCTCCATCAATGTAAATTCTTCTGATACACTGGGGAACAACTTTTATTCCTTCAGTTGAAATAATAACATTTGTCTTGAGCGCTGAAGGATCATCAAAATGAATTCCTTCTGATGCTTCAGTTCCGTCTGACTCAAAAACTGCTTTCCAGCCGGCAAAGGCATAATCAGCGCTTTCAGTAAAACTGACTTCAAAAGGATATCCGCTTTTTGCAGTGTATTGTCCGCTTGGAACAGTTGTACCGGTTCCTTCGGCGGCATTTACAAGGACTTCAATAGATCTGGCGTTAGCGTAAGAAATTCCGTCTTCCAGCTGATTTTTGGCATCAAGCCCATTCAGAAAGTTGTCACATGATACAAGTAAAATCAAACAGGCAGAAAATAAAACGGTCTTAAGAGGTACCCCCCCCCCACCATACGGATGACAAGTTTTTAGACATGACAAAATCTCCTTATAGACACTGCGTCTGTATTAATTAATCAATTAATCAGTTAAGATTAATTTTAGCATTCTGCTGCTGCTTTGTCATGCAAAAGCCTAAAAAAGTAAAAAAATTATATTTTTCTGTTATCAAAGAACCCTATCAAAGTACCCAGGTTTCCAGAAAGTCTGCGATTCCGTCCTCGTTGTTTGTGGCGCGAGTTACAAAGCGGGCAACTTCCTTCAAGTGCTCCTGGCCGTTTTTCATCGCTACTCCGTATTCAACCATGGTGAGCATTGACTCATCATTAAAACTGTCGCCAAATGCCATTGTTTTTATGCGCTGAATTCCAAGTTTGCCTGCAAGCCATAAAACTGCCTGGCCTTTTCCGCAGTTGTGGGGCATTACTTCCAGGAAGAAAGGTTTGCTGGTAAAAACATCTGCCCTGCCCTGAAGTTTTGCCTTTAATTCCGGGAGGAATTGTGCTACTTCTTCTTCCGGAGCCGGGACGAGAATCTTAGGGTGCCCCTTTTCCATAAATTCATCAAAATCAGGAACTACCTTAAAATTCAAGCCGCATAAAATGCTGTCCTTTCTTGTCCACTCCGTGTCACGGTCGGCGTAAATCGTGTCCGCGTCGCAAACATGGCATCCCATTCCCCGGGCGGCGGCTTCCTTATGAACCAGACGCAGAATTCCTGAGCCAAGTTTCTGTTCGTAAACCGGCTGTCTTGTATGCAGGTCCAGAATGCTTGCGCCGTTGATTCCTATCAGGTAACGTCCGTACTGGCTGCCTGCAATATCAAGCTGCCTTACAAAAGGAAGGATTGCGTTTTCGGCACGGCCCGAGCAGAGGACAATGTAAATTCCTTTTTTTGTACAGTCCTGAATCGCCTTTATTGTGCGCGGACTTATTTTGAGGTTTGAATTTAACAGGGTGTCGTCCAGATCAAATGCGATAAGTTCTATATCAAGTTTTGAATCAGGAAGCTTTGTAGAAAAAATCTGTTCCTTGTCAATTTTTTTTGAACGGCAGGAAACGCTGATTCCATCCCCGAAAGGATAAAACTCCGTGTAAAATTCAACATTGTTCTTTAAGAAATCAACATATTTTTTGATTTTGCGCACCAGTTTAATCGTGCTGTAATTGTGTGTCAGGCTCTGATCTTCTACCATTCCGTGGAAGGAAAGATTGTCCGTAATGATTACACCGCCCTCGTTCAAATTATTCTTGAATTTTTCAAAAAAGCGGATGTACTGGGCTTTAGGGCCGTCTATAAAAATCAAATCAAATTTCTGGTCTGTTTCAAACTTAGTCGCATCCTGGTTAATCGGGGTAATTTTATCTTCAAGTCCGTTGTCGCTGATGTTCTGGCGGGCCTTGATAAAGCGGTCAAGATCAAGTTCAAGGGTAACTACTTTTACGTCGTCTGCTGATTTTGCAAAACGAATTGATGAGTAGCCGATTGCAGTTCCTATTTCCAGAACCGAGTGAACATTGTGAGTCTTTATGTAATTGCAGATAAAATCGATTCCACCGTCCTGCATAATCGGGACCTGGTGGCTTTTTGCATATTGCTTGATGTCAGAAATTTGATTCATTCTTTTATTATATCAAAATACCTTTATAAGCAAAAGTTGGCCTTGTCCAACTGTCACTTCGGCAGTCTTTCCCTTTAACACGCGGTTGCTGACTGCGTACTGGTATGAAGGCTCGATTGTGGCATTATCAAGGGGGTACTCTGCGTTTTTTATCGTCACCTTTTCTGCTTTTCCGCTGATGCACATGAGGGAAAAATATGAAAAGCTGTCATCGATTAATTCGACTGTAGAACCTGCGATGGAACCTGCGATTTTTATAATTGAATAGTCATCCACTGCAAAGGCATTTTTTTTATTCTGAAACAGATACAGAAGCACGGACAAATTGCACATTGTGTGGTCCAGCCTGTCTCCCGTAACGCCCACCAGAACAAAGTCGGTAAAACCGCGTTCAACGGCAGTTTTTGCTGCAAAAAATACATCGGTGTCGTCTTTGTGTGTGGGAAGCTTTATGAGTTCAACTCCGGCCGGTGCGTCCTTTAAATTGAATGAATCAAAATCGCCTGCCACAAGATCCGCTTCAAAGCCCAGGGCATTTTTGTGGTTGAGTCCGCCGTCGCAGTAAATAAAAAAATCATCTTTTCTGAGATAGGATTTGATTCGACCGTAGTCGCTGATCCGGGCTCCGCCCACAATGACACAACGCTTCATACGCTTATTATCGCGTTTGGAGAAGTTGAATTCAAGTTGTACAATTTTTGAACTTGATTATAATCATAGATAGAAGGTAATTTTTATGTTCAATAAATTTATCAGAATCATTTTTTCAGTTTTTATCTGTATTTTTAGTTTTTCGTGCTCACGCACAGGCGGACAGCACATCGCAGTATATGTTCCAGGAATTATCGCCGACAGTCCGACTTACGCCGACGTTGTAAAAGGCGTTCAGAAAGCGGTCAACGAGTGGAATATGGACAACTCCGATCCGGTAAAGCTGACTATTGTTGAGGCAGGCACAACCCAGTCCCAGTGGCAGCCGGGAATCACTGCCCTTGCGGCAAGCGGAAAATACGATGTAATCATTTCTTCAAATCCTTCAATGCCTGAACTTTGCAAGCCAGTTGCAAAGGACTTTCCAAACCAGAAATTCATTCTCCTGGACGCCTTTTGCGAAAACAATGCCCAGATAAGCACTGTAAGCTACAATCAGAAATACCAGAGCTATCTCAGCGGTTACATGGCAGGTCTTTCTACAAAAAACAACAAGGTTGGACTTATAGCCGCCCAGGAATACCCGGTAATGAACGAAATTCTCTATCCGTATTTTGAAAAGGGCGCAAAAAAAGCAAATCCGTGGTGCCGCACATTTTTCAGAGTTGTGGGTAACTGGTACGACGCTTCAAAAGGCGCAGAACTTGCACGCTCCCTTGCTGATGCGGGGGTAGATGTAATTCTTCCAATCTGCGGCGGAGCAAGCCAGGGCGTTATCGTAACAGCGCGGGAACGCAACCTTAAGCTCGTATGGTTTGATGAAGACGGTTTTGACAAGGCCCCGATGACAATCATAAGCTGCACCAGGATTGTTCACGACAAGGCTGCTTACGAGACAACTCTTGAATTCTTAAAGGGAGAAACTCAATGGGGTTCCGTTAAAACAATAGGAACTCTCTCTGACGGCTATCTTGAATTTGTAACGGACAACGAAAACTACATCAGGGCAAACTCCGAAGAAGTACGCACAAAGATTGAACAGGTAAAGGCAGAGCTCAAAAATTCCGAAATTTAATACGGAAATGGACATTAAACTTAAAAACATAAGTAAATCCTTTGGAGCAAAAGAAGTCTTAAAAAACATCTCCGTTACCTTTGAGAGCGGCAAAATCAACGCGATTCTCGGGGAAAACGGAGCCGGAAAAACCACTCTGGCCAACATAATCGAACAGTATCCGGGTGTCGCAAAAATAGACCAGACTCCGCTTCTGGCAAATGAACTCACAATCCTCCAGAATATTTACCTGTGCAATAACGGCCGTCTCACAAAACGTCAGATAAAGGCAAAAATCTCAGAACTCTGCGCAAAATGGTGTCCGGATTTAAACCTCAAAAAACAAATCTACAATTGCGGTGCCGACGAGCGTTTTTTTGCGTCCCTTTTGTCCAAACTCGTTTACGACCCGCAGATTCTAATTCTTGATGAACCTGCGAGCCGTCTGGACTGGCAGGAAAAACGCACACTCTACGCAAACCTGCGCCCTCTTGCCGAAAAAGGCCTGAATATAATAATTATCACCCACTCGATGAGCGAGGCGGAACTTTACACCGACACAATCACCGTCCTCGAGCACGGAAGAATCGCAGAACGCTACGAAAACAGCCGCGATTTTGAACGCAACCGGTTCAGCTTTCTTGCAAACGAAGAAAATACAAATGCCGCAAATCCGCTTTTAAGAGCGGTCAAAACGCGTAACGCGGATTATCTGATGAAATTTGAGCACTTAAAATCAAGCCCGCTGAATGAACCAAAAATCATCGACGCAAGTTTTGCCCTTGAACG
>DLYJ01000005.1 GCA_003447785.1 Treponema sp. | reverse complement strand
GCTCCGGTAAATCCCGTCAAAAGCAACTGGTTTTCGTAATAAGTGTGCTTTTTGATGTCATCGCTGCTGATTGTTTCTGCAAGAAGGTCTTCCAGCGATTTTGAATTTTCATAGAGCACCCTGAAAAGTTCGGCAAAGTTAGGCTGCAGCATACCAGCCTTATAAATGCACGGCTGCATGTTCCGTAACTCGCTTTCGATTTTATTAAGAGCCTGCTTTTTTTTAACTTCTGGAGACGAACCTTTAAAAATTACTTCAAAAAGTTCAGTCAGAAAATTCAAAATCCCCATAACTATATTTTATAAGTAAATGGCAGATTGTACAACCTTACTATTTTCCAAGAAATGAATTAAATATGTTTTTGTACTCTTCTACGCTTTCTGCGGCCACAAGCTGTTTTCTTAAGGCAGCGCCGCCGTCGATTCCCCGGCTGTAGGCGCAGAAACGCTTTCTCATTTCAAGACAGGCACCCTTTTCGCCAAAATCCTGAACAAGCAGATCCAGTTCCCGGAAGCCCGCTTCGATTCGTTCCCCGGTGGGAATTTCCTGGTATGAGCCGGTTTTTAAGAACTGGCGGATTTTTGTAAAGATAAACGGGTTTCCCATGGCGCCCCGGGCCAGCATAATTCCGTCGCAGCCTGTCTGCTCAATCATTTGTTTTGCGGCTTCCGGGCTAAAAACGTCTCCGCTGCCAAATACCGGAATGCGGCCGTTGATGAATTCAACAAGTTCTGCCAGTTTGCCCCAGTCGGCCTTGCCTTCGTAGCCCTGTGCCCGGGTGCGCCCGTGCAGGGTGATTGCAGCCGCTCCGGCGTCCAGCGCTGCCTGAGCACAGTCTTTCCAGGTTATGTGTTCGGCATCCCAGCCGGTACGGATTTTAATCGTTACAGGAACCCTGCCGTCCACAGCCTTAACAACTGAACTTACAATGTCGTACAGCAGGGTTGGATTTGCAGTCAGATTGCTTCCGGCTCCGCTTTTTATGATTTTAGGAACCGGGCAGCCGCCGTTGATATCGATGCATTCGGCCGTAGTTTTTTCCAGCACAATTCTGGCGGCATCGGCCATGGTCTGAGCCTTTCCGCCAAAAATCTGAACCGCATATGCTTTTTCGTTGGGAGCACGTGCCATCAGCTGCTCTGTCTTGAGGTTATTTCGTGTGAGGGCTTCGGCACTGACCATCTCCGTATACGCAAAATCCGCGCCGCAGTCAGCGCAAATTGAGCGGAAGGCTCTGTCAGAATATCCGGCTACAGGAGCAAGAAAGACATTGCCGTCAAGAGAAAGACTGCCGATTTTTACCGGGTGGTAAAGTGACATTATTCTTCCGGAATATTAAAGATACGGCAGCTGTTCTGCCAGAGCTGAACGCTGAGTTCTTCCAGTGGAACTTCCAGCATTTCTGCCAGGAATCGTGCTGTTGATGGCAGGTATGCAGGCATTGTTCGTTTGCGCTCGCGGTACTCGGCAGGAATCATGAACGGACTTTCTGTTTCGATGAGAATTCTGTCATGCGGTATGTTCAAAACAGTTTCATGCAGGTTACGCGCATTGCGGTATGTGAGGTTTCCTGCAAATGAGAAGTAAACTTTGAGACCTGCGTCCAGACATTTTTTAGCGTATTCGGCGTCTTCGCTGTAGCAGTGCAAAATTGCACCGGCCGCCGGAATACGTTCTTTAAGAACGTCAAAAACATCCTTTCCCGCGTCACGGTTGTGAATGATTACAGGAAGATTGTGTTTCTGAGCGATTTCCAGCTGGGTGATAAAAAGTTCAATCTGGCTGCGCTTGTCACCAAACTGTTTAAAATAGTCCAGTCCTGTTTCGCCGACAGCTACCACATTCGGGAGACTGAGGCTTTCTTCAATAGTTTGAATCCAGTCCTTTCCCGGTGTCATAACTTCTGACGGAGCTACACCTACTGCGTGATAAATTCCAGAGAAAGACTTTAAATTTGCATATACTTTTTTAAAGTCATGGAGGCTGTTGTTAATGCTGACAATACGAGTTACTCCAGCCTGCTTAGCCTGCTGTACAACGCGTAACTGTTCAATAGGATCATCGTATATAAGCCCGATGTGGGCATGAGTATCAAAAAACTGCATGGCTTTTACTTCCGAATAGACAAATATTAAGGAGCTCCCGGGAATCGGGTTAATTTTTGCTCCACTTATACCGATAAGAATAACACGAGAACCTTTGAATTGTCAAATTAACTTTGCAAGTGAGTCGTTTGACACTCAATCGCTTACTATGATATTATAAAATGTTATTCTGTAAGAATTGTATAATTGTCTTCGGAGTATAAAGTGGCAAGAACAAGACGTTATAAGAAAATTGAAAAAACTTTTGTCTCACGCGTTACGGCAGCAGTAAAGAACTGGTTTTCCAAAATCGGTGCGCTGTTTGTAAAATTCCTTAAAATCTGTGACAGCAAGTTAACCATTATGATTGTTCCTCACTCACAGAGTAAGGTTGTTAACTTTCAGACAAACGTTTTTGCCCTCTGCCTCGGAATAGTTCTTATCGTCGGAATCATTTCTTCATTCGTTTATTTTAACAGACAGGTTGCAGGCTCAAATGCCGAAATCACACGCCTTATCAACGAAAACCGCCAGACTCTTGCAAGCCTTGACGAACTCCGTGACGAAAACAATAACCTTCTTCAGACAGCAAAGAGATTTCAGTCTTCTTTGTCTCAGTCACTTTCACTTCTCGGAATCAACAGTTCATCATCTGTCTCTAAGGCTTCAATGAACGACTCTGACCTTTCTTCATTATTCGATACTCAGAGTCAGGTAACAGGTTCAACAAAAGAAGCTACTGATATCAGACAGTTTAATTCATACCTGGAAAGCGCAGTTCAACCAATCGAGCAAATCGGAAAAATGCTGGAAAGTCAGGAAACATTGTTTACAGACATTCCAAACATCTGGCCGGTGCGAGGAGGAATCGGACACATCTCAATGCCGTTCGGACAGAATGTGCACCCGATTACAGGACAGTGGTACATCCACAAGGGACTGGACTTCTCTACATGGCGTTCCGGAGACCCGATTGTTGCAACGGCAAATGGTCAGGTTGTTACCGTAGGTTTTGACTTCAGCTTCGGTAACTATGTAATTATCAAACACAAGCACGGTATTTATACCCGCTATTGCCATATGCAGACTGTCCGCGTTAAAAAGGGAGAATTCGTCTCTCAGAGGCAGGTTATTGGTACAATCGGCAATA
>DLYJ01000257.1:8906-9056 GCA_003447785.1 Treponema sp. | reverse complement strand
AGCCTCCGGAGAAATGAATTGTGAAAACTAACCAGTTACTTTCTTAACTACTGCAAGAAGTTTTTCTGCAACGAAAGGTTTAACAATCCAACCGGTTGCTCCGGCAGCCTTGCCTTCTTCCATTTTTGACATCTGGTTTTCTGTAGTAAG
>DLYJ01000257.1:0-8784 GCA_003447785.1 Treponema sp. | reverse complement strand
GGCATATTGATATCAGTAATTACCAGATCGAATTTTTCGGCGCGTGCCTTTGCAAGACCGTCATTGCCGTCCACAGCTTCAACTACTTCGTAACCTTCCTGACCCAGAATAAAAGTGATGCTCTTTCTGATTGAAACAGAATCATCAACTGCAAGAATTTTTTTTGCTGACATAGAAATTTACCTCCTTTCTAAAGACTATATTTTTAAATGCGGCTTAAAGCCTTTTTTATATATTTTAACACCAAAATCTCCATTTAGCGAGAATTTTGATGTTTAAAATTCATCTGCATCATTTTTGCACGGTTTATTGTTGCCATCGGTAAATCCTGCAGGCTTAAAACCTTGTCTACAGCGCCGGCCTTTACTGCTTCGCCGGGCATACCCCAGACAATACTTGATTCTTCGTCCTGGGCAAGGTTGTAGGCTCCGCAGTCGTGCATTTCCTTCATTCCCCGGGAACCGTCATCGCCCATACCGGTCATGATGATTCCAATGGCGTTTTTTCCGGCGCATTTTGCTGCCGACCGGAACAGAACATCAACTGAAGGCTTGTGGCGGTTAACAGGCTGAGCATCGACAACTTCTACAAAATAATTGTAGCCGTTGCGTTTTAAAAGCATGTGGTAGTTTCCTGGTGCAATTAAAACTGTGCCCGGCACGACCTTATCATTATTTTCTGCCTCTTTTACGGTCAGCTTACAAAGGCTGTTGAGGCGGTTTGCAAAGTTTCTGGTAAAGTGCTGGGGCATGTGTTGAACTATTACTATTGCCGGAGAATCTGCCGGCATTTCAACAAGGTAATCCTTTAAGGCTTCTGTTCCGCCGGTACTTGCACCAATCACGACAACCGGGGCAGTCAGTTCCTGAGGAGCGTATTTTGGATCCGGTTTTTCCAGGACCACGTCTGCCGAAAGTTTTGGCGGAATAGGTGGGCGGGCACTTTCCTGAGTCAGATTTGTTACCGGCGAAATCGGAGTTTCCACAGCCTGGAGTGTTTCCGGCTCAATGTCTTCAAGTTCTTCCGGAGCATCGTTGACGGTGGCGCCGATTGCCTGAGCACTTCCTTTGGCAAAGGCTGCTTTTACGGCCGTACAGATGCGTAATGAATTTGCTTCGAGAAACTGTTTTGCACCGGAAGAGGGGCGTTCAATAATATCTGCGGCTCCAAGAAGCCGTGCTTCCTTGTATTCGGACGAGCCTTTTGCAACGAGGGGCGAGCAGATAATTGTCGGAATCGGATCAATTGTTTCGTTGATTTTTTTCAGGAATGTAAGTCCGCTCATCCGGGCCATTTCTATGCCGGTAATTATGACATCGGGCCGCTGTGACTGAATCATGCGCACTGCCATAATAGGGTCCTGGGCAGTTCCGGTAACCTTTATCTGGGCATCGTCCTGAAGAATCGTTCCTAATGTTTGTCGTACAATTGACGAGTCGTCGATTACTAAAACCTTTATTTCCATTCCTACAACTTCTTAAATACCGTGGGTGCAACTGTGACCAGCGGAAGATTCATTCCAAAAATAGTTTCGGAATGACCGAGGAAGAGGTAACCGCCGGGAACGAGGTGTTCAATTAGTTTCCGTATAACTTCTTCCTGGGTTTTTTTATTAAAATAAATTAGTACGTTTCGGCAGAAAATAATATTTTTTGGTGACGAAACCGCGTAATGCGAATCCATAAAATTCAAGCGCATGAAAGTTACCTTTTCCCGGGTCTCTTTGTTTACGCGGCATTTTTGCTGGGCAGGGTCCCTGCTCTTTAGGAAATACCTTTTTTTTAGGTCAAAGGGAACTTTATCAATTTCGTTCATTTGGTAAACGGCGTCGATACCCTTATTCAATACTTTTGACGAAATATCGGTTGCAAGAATTGAATATTCACGGAATGCACGGGGATTTTTACGCATAAATTCGCTCATTACAATGGAAAGCGTATAAGGCTCCTGACCGCTTGAACAGCCGGCCGACCATAATTCAACACGGTGCAAGCCTTTTTTTGCAAATTCAGGAAGCACGTTTGAAGTCAGATAGTCAAAATGCGGCTGTTCGCGAAAGAAGGTGGTAAGGTTTGTCGTAATTGCGTTAATCAGGTGTGCAATTTCTTCCATTCCGTCTTCGTTTGGCGCAAAGGCGTATTCAAGATATGAATCAAAATCTTTGATTTTAAGGGCTTTGAGGCGCGAATTAAGGCGTGATTGAACCATAATTCGTTTTTCCTCAGGCATTTTTATCCCAACATTTTTTTGAATAAAGGCAGAGAGGCGGTTAAACTGGTCGTCAGTTAAGTCGGGCGTTGATAAGATATCAATGCTCATAGGCGTTTTTTCCCGTCAGAAATAATTAAGTCTGTAAGTTTGAATATATCAAGAACAATTGCAACACTTCCGTCTCCAAGAATTGTTGTGTTTCCGATACCGGTACAGTTCTGGAAAAGGCGGCCGATTGGTTTGATTACAATCTGACGGTTGCCGAGAATTTTATCTACGATGAGACCAAATACGCCGTCGGGAGTGTTAACGGTAACGAGTTCCTGTTTTGGAGGAAGCGGCTCCGTGATTTTAAAGAATGAGCGGAGGTTGATGCAGGACACCTGAGAATCGTGTACATTTGCCTTCGGGAAGAGTTGGTCCTGATTTTTTGCACTGGATTTATCAAACAAAGTACATTCGGCGATTGTGTTGACCGGAATAATGTATCTGGTGCTGCCAATCTGGGTAAGCATACCGTCAATGATGGCAAGTGTGAGTGGAATTTTAAGAATAAAGGTTGTTCCCTTACCCGCTTCAGATTCAACAGAAACCGAACCGCCGAGAGCCAGAATGTCTTTTTTAACGACATCCATGCCCACACCCCGTCCGCTTATGCTGGATACTTTTTTGGCGGTAGAAAAGCCCGGAAGAAAAATCAGATTGAATATTTCGGCTTCGGAGAGATTGTCTTCCGGTTTTACGAGGCCTTTTTCGATTGCCTTTGCAAGAATTTTGCTTTTATCAAGACCTTTTCCGTCGTCAGTTACGGAGATTGTTACAAAGGCGCCCTGGTGTTTTGCGATAAGTTTTACCTTACCAAGAGGATCTTTGTCGTAAACGATGCGTTCTGCCGGGTACTCGATTCCGTGGTCAAGGGAATTGCGGATAAGGTGCATCAGAGGGTCGTTCAGTTTGTCGATAACTGTTTTATCCAGTTCAGTATCGGCACCTTCGATGATAAGTTCAACTTTTTTGCCCAGCTGCTCAGAAATGTCACGTACAGTGCGGCGGAATTTATTGAATAATGTGCTGATTGGAAGCATGCGGATATCAAGGGATGTGTCACGCAGCAGGACTACGAGGCGTTCACACTGTTCGCTCAGGCCCTTGAGAACCGGAATGTTTTTATCGATTGCAATCTGTTCAAGGCGTGCGTTAAAGGTTACGAGCTCACCAATCAGGTCTACCAGGTAGTCCAGTTTATCTGCATTGACGCGGATTGACTGCTGTGCAATAAGCTGCTGTGGAGCCTGTGCTTCGGTGGAAATTGTCTTAAAGTGTTCCTGCTCGGCCAGGGCGGACTTTAACTGCTGCTTTGAAACGAGCTGTCGTTCAACGAGAATCTGGCCAATGGGTTTGTTTTCCTTGAGAATCGAATCAATCTGGTTTTTTGAAATATTGTTTCGGTCAACGAAAATTTCACCGATTCGGTGGGTTTCGTCCTGGTTGAGTTCTGATTCTTCGATTGTGTATTTGGAATCATTGTCCAGAAAGATAAATACTTCGTCGATTTCGCTTTTCGGCTTGTCGGTTGTAAGGATTATGTCCCAAGAAAAATAACACTCTTCGGCATCCATTTTGGAAAGGGACGGCAGGTCCTCAGTAAAAAGAACGACGGTTGCAGTTCCAAGGTCGCAGACTTCGCGGACAAGACGCTCAGGCCGGGTGCCTGTCATAAATATTTTTCTTGAAGGCTTAAAGTGAATTCGATAAGTGTGGGTCGGGTACTGTGTTGAACTTCCATTTTTTTCCGGCTCAGACTGTCCCTGACCTGCACTCTGACCCGCAGTAACTTCTTGGGCAATTGCTTCCGGAGACTTATTGATAAACTTTGCAACATAAGTTTTGAATGCAAGAGAAAGATTCTGTGAATTAAGGACCATGTCCTGGGGAGGCTCTGTTCCCGCGTCCAGCATGTCGCGAATCTGGTCCCGGGCCCTGAGGGTCAGGCTGATGAGCTCGGAAGTTACCGGAATTGTACCGTTGCGGACGTTGTCGAGAGTTGACTCAACTTCATGGGCAAAGGTTGAAATATGATTGTAACTGAACATTGCCGCAGAGCCCTTGATTGTATGCATTGCCCTGAAAACGGCACCGATAGTTTCTGTGTCAGTGGGATTTTTTTCCAGAGTTAAGAGCTGCTCTTCGAGATTGTCTAGAAGTTCATTAGCTTCATCAAAGAAAACGGAGGCCATTTCTTCAAGCATTTTCTGCCTCCTTGTCTGAAACCGCCTTTCCGGCTGGAATCACCATTGATTGAATTGAAATTGAATAATCATCAGCAAAGGTTTTTATAAAGCCTGGAATTGAATCCAGGATTTTGAATTCTTTTTTAAGTTCAGAGGCTTCCTTTGAGGCGGCTAAAATAATCTGCATGCATGAGACATCGATATCGGTAACTCCTGACAAATCCAGAACGAGTTTGTCCGATGCCTTGTTGAGAGCCTTGATTGTCTGTTCGTGAATAGTCTTTGCCTGTTCTATAGTGCACGGACCAGACCATTTTAATGTGCCGTTATCTACAGACTTTTTTGCCAACTCAAATCTCCGAAAAATTTTTATTTTACTTTTTAGTTTACCGACTTATAATATAACTGTAGACAATCAAAAAAACTAATTGTCGTATAAATAATTTTACAGCCTCTTGGAGACGCCGTCAAATGTTAGAAAATAAACAAACCCAAGATTCTTATTTTTCCTTTAAATTATCCAGTGTAATGTTTTCTCTTCCTGTAAAATATGTGAGGGAAGTATTTGAATTTGAAAAAATCACTCCAATTCCGAACTCACTTGCTTATTTAAAAGGCGTAATGAATGTAAGGGGCAATGTTGTTTCCATCGCTGATTTTCGGATGCTTTTTGGTTTTGAGTGTTCTGATGACTTAAAGGGAACTCAGATTATTATTATGGAAATTCCACGGGCCGGCGGCGAAAAACCGTTTCCTCTGGGAATCATTGCCGACAGCGTTGATGTTGTAAGCCCGCTCAATCTGATAAGCGCCGAGTCCAAGGCCTACGGAATTACTGAAGACAAGGCAAAATTTGTGAGTGCGGTTGCCCGTCGCGATGATGAATTCATTCTTGTTTTGAATCCAGAAAAAATTCTTGAATTTATTGAATCTGATGTGAGCCGTGCGGTAGATTTACTGGCGCTTGGCCGACAGATTTAAGCTTGCAAGGTATTCAATATACTGGCGTTCCTTACTCTTCTGAATTTCGCCTTCCTGCTCGTTGTAGGTGGCGATGTGTTTTAAATACACTTTTGAAGTAACCGGGTCAAAGTAAATTTTTCTTGGTGCCTTGCCGCCGGTATCAGAACTTACGATTTGAATTTTATTTTTCTGAAGAAAATCGAATGCAAATTCAATATTTGCAAATCCGATGTTTGTAGCAGATGCCGTTGGAACGTTAAAAATATTGCTTCCGCCAAAGACCTTTGCTGTACAGCGTGAAAGTATTGCGCCCTTCTTTTCCATGTCTTCGATTAAAAGGCTCATTGCGTATTCGCCAAATTTACTTAACAATTTGCCGCTGTCGGCTGCTGTATTTGATGAGTCTTTTGCCAGCATAAAGTGGTTCATTCCGCCGATTACGGCAATAGGGTCAAACAAAGTGATGCTGACGCAGGATCCAAGGACTGTCGAAATGAGTTCAGGGCCCGTAGAAGACCAGAACTCTCCGGGATAAATTGTGATGATATCCTTGTTAAAATGGCGGTCAAAGTATTTATTCATTAATTAAAAGAAAGTAATGTCCCCGGCGGAAGAAGTATTTTCTGTGCCGCCTGAAAACTCTCCGGTCGCTCCTTTGCGTGCGGATATGGTTAACTGTTCGATTAATTCCTGATATTCCGGATTTTTAATCTGCCAGGTTATCATTCCACGTGAAGCAAGCAGATCTTTTTCTTTGGTTTCGAGGTCACTGACAATCTGGTTCAAATGATTACGGTATTCTTTGAGTTCAACATTAAGCGCAGAAATTCCTGAAAGATCAGATGCTACACGACGATATTTGTCTTCAAAGCCCATCGGGAATACAGCAAAGTTTGAAATAATTGCGGCAAGTCTGTTCTGTGCAGCTTTTAATTCATCAAAATACTGTCCCTTTTCTTTGCGGAGAATAAGCATGTTGTCGTTGTCTTTTGAGATTGAGACTGTGAAGTTTGTCAAAAGGTTTTTGGTATCGGTAATAAACTGTGACAGAAGGGTTTCCATAATGTCCAGCGAGTTGTTGGCTGAATTGATAAGGTTATCCATGTCTGTTACAGAGTCTTTTACAGATTTAATTGCTTCGTTTTTGGAAACTTCAATCTGCTGCAGAATGCGGACGTGGTGCAGACGGCTCATTACAGGGCGCAGGTTTCCAAATACAGAGTACATTGTGCGTGCTTTTTCGGTGATGCTCTGAGTTGTGTGCAGCAAATCTTTTTGAACAAGATGGTAATTGCTGAATTCAGACATAAGTTTTTCAAAGTCGCCTGAAATCTGTGCAAGACGAGTGTTGATATTTTCGCCCGAAATGCTGATATCGCTCAGGAAACGGCTTGAAAAGTTCTGCTTTTCTGACTCAACATCTTCCAGGAGTGTGGTTACTTCGCTCCAGTTCTGGTCAAATTCAAGGAAGCTGTTTGTAATCTGGTTGATGATGTAATCGAGAATTTCGTTGCAGACTTCAAAGATTTTGCGGTTAAGCTCAATTGAATCAAGCTGGTCGTCGCTGCCTGCAACAAGAAGGTCCGTATTCTTGATTTTGAGGAGACAGTTTTTTATTCCTTCAAGGGACTGGCGTACGATGTCCTGGAGCTGCAATGTGGTCATTGCTTTTTGAATCGGCGGATAAACTGAATTTATGTTCTGTTCCATCTGGCCGAGAGGCCCGAGAACTCCGCTGATGAGACTTGAAACGGCCTGAGAAGAGTTTGATCCTTGCTGGGAAACTTTCTTCTGAGACTCCATGATGTTTTTAAAAATTTTCTGGAGTTCGTTGATATGTTCAATAAGCTGTTTTTCTTCTTCAAGAAGTTTGTCAGAAAAAATGAACATGTCATTGGAAAGACGCTGAAGGTTTTCGGTAATGCGGCTGAATGCCTGGCCGCGTTCGCCGGACTTGATGGAAATAACCATTGCGTTCAAGGCGATAAGTTCCATCTGTTCCGAATCTTCCTTGATTCCGGCAATCATTTTGTCCAGTTCGGACAGAGTTGAGATTTTGTTGTTTAATTCTTCGAATAGCGGATTGTATTTTTCTGCATAGTCAGAAAAGAGTTCTGCTTCGAGATGGTTGGATTTTTCGTTACCTTCGTATAATTCGTTCAACACTGTCTGCAAATTCTGCAGGGAAGTGCTGCCTTCGCGGTTAAGCAATGATGGAAAAAGGTCACCAAGTTCAACAAAATACTGTTCTGAGAGATTGATAACTTTATTTACTGAGTCCAAAACGTCGTCTAAATTCATAAAACACCTTATGCTAAATTGTATAGCATTTATCAGTTAAATTCACTGTCCGAATCAAATTCTTTTCCGAGAAGTTCCAGGTCTTCGTCAGGTTTTGAATCTTCGTTTTCGAACATATTCAATTCATTAAATCCATAGGAATGAAGCAAAATTCTGTCGGCGGCGGTTTGAACGGCCTTAACGAATTTGCAGTCGGGAGTTGTAATAGAAAGCGGTGAACGCATTGCTACTGCCCAGCTGACCTTTTCATCCTTTGGCAAAAATCCCACAAAATCTACTGTGATTCCAAGTTTTGAAAAAATCAGGCTCCGGAGGCGTTTTGCCATTTCCAGGTCCTGTGTGGTCTGGCCCTGATTCATTACAACCTGCGGGCGGTACTTTAAAAGTTCGTCCCGTGCCTTGCGGCCGGTTTCCTTGTATTTTTTGGCAACCTTTGTGACAAGTTCGATAAACGATGCTTCGGATCCTGTTGAACTGTTATTTAAATACTGGTTTATGAAGAGCCGTTCTTCTGACTTTGCCTTAAACTGCCGCATAAAAAAGCGGAAAACGGCACTTTTCAGGAATGAATAAGCGTTCAGAATGGATGTAAGTTCCGGAGTTGTTACAAGAATTGAATTATATGTCAGAAGATAAAAATCGAGGGTGTTGTAAGTAGTTCCGGCACCAAGATCCATAATTACATAGTCTGCATCCAGGGCGTTGAGATTTTTTATGATTTTGCGTTTGGACGAGTAGTCCATGTTGGCTGTTCCGGGAAAGAGACAGTCACCGGCAATAAACTGAAGGTTTGGAGTTGATGTCTGCTGAAGAAGGCTCGAAAAATCGTCTGTCTGCTTGTAAATAAAATTTCCAAGTCCTGCATGATTGTTTTTAAGACCTAAAAGTGTATGCAGATTTGCACCACCAAAGTCCAGATCAGCGAGAACGACAGATTTACCTTTTTGTGCCAGAGTAACCGCAAGGTTTACGGCGAAGGAACTCTTTCCCACACCGCCCTTTCCGCTGGCGATTGGCAGCAGATTTACCATAATATTATTTTAATTATAAGAGGAAACAGGATAAACTGCAACGAAAA
>DLYJ01000113.1 GCA_003447785.1 Treponema sp. | reverse complement strand
TTCAGTATCAGAAAATCAAGGATGAACACCGCAATGAAGTTTTGTTTTTCAGGCTTGGCGACTTTTACGAAATGTTCAATGAGGACGCTGTAGAAGTCAGCCGCCTTTTGAATCTTACCCTTACACACCGCGCAAACCAGCCCATGTGCGGAATTCCTTATCACGCTTCCAAAGTTTATATTGCACGTCTTTTGCGTGCCGGTAAAAAAATTGCAATCTGCGAACAGGTGGGAGAAATTGCAAAGGGCAAGGGGCTCACCGAACGCAAGGTAATCGAAATTATTACTCCGGGTACCGCAGTAGAAAGCGAATACCTGGACGGGGGCGCAAACAACTTTCTTGCTTCATGTTTTGTAAGTAAAAACGGTGTGGGTTTTGCCTACATCGATGTTACAACCGCAGACTTTTTTGCAAGTTCGTGGGGTCGGGATGAACTTTACGACCGCTTTGCAAAAGAGCTGGGCCGCGCAAACCCAAAGGAACTTCTCCTTCCAGACTCACTCAAAAATGACGGACAGATCCAGCAGATACTTTCGCTGCACACAAATCTCTCAGTTTCATACTATCCCGACTGGAACTTTGACAACAGCCTTTCATACGGACGCCTCACAAAACAGTTTGGAACCGTAAACCTGAGGCCCTTTTCTCTGACAGAAACGTCTCCCGAAGTTGCTCCTGCAGGCTTTCTTCTCGATTATATTTTACGCACAACAGCCGTAAAGCCGCAGCATATCACTGGAATCAGGCTTTACAGGGACTGCGACTACGTAATTATCGATGATTCTTCAAGACGAAACCTGGAAATAACGGCAAATCTCCGGGACGGGACTTTTAAATTCTCACTTCTTGAATGCCTGGCTTTTACCGAAACTGCCATGGGAAGACGGCTTCTTTCATTTTGGCTTAATTATCCTCTCACGGACAGTAAAAAAATCAGCACGCGCCAGGACCACGTTCAGATCTTTTTTGACAACAAAAGGCTTCTTGACGCAGTCCGCCAGGAGTTTTCTTCAGTTCTTGACATTGAGCGTCTTGCAGGCCGTGTTGCAATGGCAAAAGCCCACGCAAAGGACCTTCAGGCGTTGAGGCAGTCACTTGAGTCATGGCTCAAGGTCCGCACGCTTGTTTCAAAATACGGGCTTGCAGACGGGGAAGGTGAGCAGGCACAGAATATTATTGAATTAATCGCTTCTTCAATTCTTGATGAACCTGCAACTTCCCTGACAGAAGGCCGTATCATCAAAGAGGGCTGGTCTGAAGAACTTGACCACTGGCGCAACATTCAGACAAATTTCAACAAAATCCTTGAAGATTACTGCGAGGAAGAAAAACAGAAGACCGGAATCTCAAATCTCAGGATTAAAAGCAATAATAACGCAGGTTATTATATTGAAATTACAAAGGGTAAGCTTCAGCAGGTTCCTGAGCATTTTATCATGCGCCGCTCCCTCATCAATGCAGAACGCTATACAACAGCGCGCCTTCAGGAGCTTGAACATGAACTCAACGAAGCCGGCTCTAAAATTATTGAACTTGAACGGGACCTTTTCCTTGAAGTTCGAAATAAAATTAACGAAAGCCTTGCTTATCTTTTACAGGTAAGCCGCGAAGTTGCTTACGTGGATGTTACTTCTTCCCTTGCCTATGCGGCTATAATGCATAACTGGGTAAGACCTACCGTTGATGAGTCAACAATGTTTGACATAAAGGACGGTCGCCATCCTGTAGTTGAACTGCATATGCCTGCCGGGGAATTTGTTCCCAACGATATTTCAATCAGGAGCCCTGAAGATTTTGACGGGGAAAATTCAACTTCATTTGCGCTGATAACCGGTCCTAATATGGCAGGAAAAAGCACCTATCTAAGGCAGAATGCGCTGATTGCACTCATGGCCCAAATCGGCTCCTTTGTTCCTGCATCAGAGGCTCATATCGGTGTTGTGGACCGCATTTTCTGCCGCGTCGGAGCAAGCGACAACCTTGCCCGGGGAGAATCTACCTTCCTTGTAGAAATGACCGAAACTGCAAACATCCTAAGAAGTGCTACAGAAAAATCCCTTGTAATCATGGATGAAGTAGGGCGTGGAACTTCTACGGAAGACGGCCTTTCCATTGCCTGGGCAATCAGTGAACACCTCCTTAATTCAATTAAGTGCCGCACGCTCTTTGCAACCCATTACCACGAACTTACGCGCATAGAAAACAGTGCCTTAAAACTTTTGTGTATGGCAGTAAGTGAAGAAAGCGGAAAGGTAGTATTCCTTCGCAAAATCAGGGAAGGAGCAAGTGAAAACAGTTACGGAATTCATGTAGCGCGCCTGGCAGGAATTCCGGACTCGGTAATAAACCGTGCAAATTCAATTCTTTCCCATTTACAGAAACTGGCAGGAGACCGTCCAGTCCTTGCAGAAAACCTTCCTCAGCAGATTGTTGAACAGAAAGCGCCTCCCCAGGTTCCGGGACTTTTTAGCGATGAAGAACTTATTCTCGACGAGATTCTGTCATCAGACCCTGAAAATATGACTCCGATGCAGGCACTCCAGCTTGTTTCCCGCTGGAAGAATTCACTTTCGGGCCGTTAAAAATTCAATAATAACAGAATATTACATTTTTCATTGTCCCGTTTTAAACTCTCTGGGCACTATATATAATGTGTACAGGGTAGCGGTATTCAGATTAGTTTTTATCATTATCAACTGTTTACGGTATATTCAGAGTTTTTTCCTGGGCGGAGAAGAGTGTGCATGCTGCGGCAAGGCGACATTTTTTATTCCGCTGTGCAGGGACTGCCTGAAAGATTTTACTTACAGGTCTCCTTCTAATCCAAAATGTAAAATCTGCGGCAAACCGCTGATTTCTGAAATTGATGTCTGTACCGGATGCAGAACCACACCCGTGATAAATAGTCTTGACGGCGTTTTTGCACTGCATACCTACAGACTGTGGAAAAAGAACCTTCTTTTTTCGTGGAAAACTGAAGAAAAACGCGTCCTGTCTCCCGTTTTTGCCCGTGCAGTCTGGAACAAACTGTCCCAGCTGCAGGAGCAGAACGGAATTTCAGAGCCTGTCATAATTCCCATACCGCCCCGGCCGGGAAAAATTAAGAAAAAGGGCTGGGATCAGATTGAAGAATTATGTTTTTATTTAAAAAATCTGTACGGAGTCAAAGTATGCCCCGTGCTGAAAAGGCTGTCTGTAAAGCAGCAGAAAAAATTGAACCGTTTACATCGTATGGAACAGGCAAAAATGTCCTATTCGATGGAAAAGGAAAGAATTGTAAGGAGGTATTTTAAGCAGATTCCAGAGACTGTCTTTCTTTTAGATGATGTCATGACTACAGGCAGTACCCTCGAAGCCTGCGCCCAGTCTTTAAAGGCTTACGGAATTAAAACAGTTTACGCAATTACGCTCTTTATTGTCGATTAGATTTGATTTTATCGCTTATTGTCGATATACTATATAGAAACATTATTATAAAAAATAAAGAGGTATTTTCGTTATGGAAGAAGAGATTCCTGGTTATACAATAGCCGAAGCAGTAACAGAGGCACGCAGATGTTTAAACTGTCCGAAGCCTTTGTGTAGAACCGGCTGTCCGATCGAAAATGATATTCCGCAGTTCAACCATGCTCTTGCACAGGGTAATATGGGTGAAGCTTACAGAATCATTTCGCAGAAAAGTAACCTTCCTGCAATTTGTGGACGCGTATGTCCTCATGAAAATCAGTGTGAAGGTCACTGTGTTCTTGCTCGTTCTGGTAAGGGAATTAAAATTGGTCGTATCGAACGTTTTATTGCAGACTTTTATTCGGAAAACAATCTTTCAAGCGAAAAGGTAGTTGCAAAGACAAACGGTAAAGTTGCCGTTATTGGTTCTGGACCTGCCGGTCTGACTGTTGCAGGCGACCTTGCACGTAAAGGCTACAATGTAGTTGTTTACGAAGGTGAAAGCGAACCGGGCGGAGTTCTCCTCTACGGTATTCCTGACTTCCGTTTGCCAAAAGAAATTGTAAGACGCGAAACTAAAAATATTGAAGCCCTGGGTGTTACATTCATCACAAACACAATGGTCGGTAAAGACATTACAATCGACAAAATGTTTGAAGAAGGATTTGACGCTATCTTTATCGGAACCGGTACTGCAATTGCAAAGGGACTTGGAATTCCTGGTGAAGACCTTAAGGGTGTAATTCAGTCAAGTTACCTTCTGCGTATGACCCGTCTTTACCGCGACGGAAACGTTGGCCGTGAAGAAGTTCCTGTAGAAGAAGGTGACGAAGTAATTGTTATCGGTGCCGGAAACGTTGCTATGGATGCCTGCCGAACTGCAGTTCTGATGAAGGCTAAAAAAGTAACTGTATGTTACCGTAAAACAATTGAATTTATGCGTGCAGCCCGCGCTGAATACGACGGAGCTGTTAAAGACGGCGTAGAATTTAAGTGGGAACATACTCCTCTCGAAGTTGTCGGCAAGGACGGTAAGGTAACCGGTCTTAAAGTCAGCACTCCTGAAGGAGAAAAAATAATTCCTGCTGATAAGGTTCTTCTTGCAGTTGGTTCAAAACCTGCCGGACGCGTTATTTCTTCAACAGAAGGAATCGATGCTGACGAAAGCGGTTATGTAATCACACAGCAGACTCCTTATGGTATGACAACAAAGAAGGGCGTTTTTGCCGGTGGTGACGTAGTTCATAAACCTGCAACAGTCGTTCTCGCAATGAAAGAAGCTAAAAAAGTTGCCCAGGGAATTGCGGATTATATTCAGGCCCGCAGACTTCTTGGAGTTTGATGAAAACAGACTAAATAAAAGTTTTGACATGTAATGTTTAATTATATTCGTGTCACAACTTTTTTTATGCTGTATAATTAAAGGGACAGCATAAAACTTTTGGAGGAGATAATATATGGCAGAAGGAACACAGATTCAGCTTGTAACTTTTCAACTGGGTGAAGAACTCTATGGCGTTGATATCATGGACGTAAAAGAAATCGTCAAGGTATGCCAGGTTCGTCAAATTCCAAATGCTCCTTATTATGTCGAAGGTATTTTTAATCTCCGTAGCGAAATCATTCCTGTAATGAACCTTCACAAGCGTTTCCAGATTAAAAAGCTTGAAGTTTCTGAGGACGAAGATTTTGAAGGCGGATTTATTATTCTCAATATTGATAACAACAAAATCGGTATTATCATTGATAAAATCTCCCGGGTTGTAACAATCAATATGGAAGACGTAAAGGCTCCGCCTCAGATGATCAGTGGTATCGGTACAGAATACATTCAGGGAGTTATCCGACAGGACGAACATTACCTGATTATGCTCGATATCCGCAAACTGTTTAACGCTAAAGAACTCCAGAAGATATTTGACAACGAATAGTCTTTTAGAATCTATGGACATCCCGGTTTAGCCGGTGATGTCCAGAACAGCTTAGGTAAAAAATATAATGATACAGACTTTCAGTTCTACAATCCGCAGAAAGGAAATGGATGCTGTTCTGACCTGCATGGTTGACGAAAAAATCGGTCCCGGCGAGTTGAACAGCCGTTTTATTCAAACATTAAAAGATTTTACTGGGTGTGACGGAGCAGTTGCTTTCAGAACTCCCACTCTGGCACTTTCTTATGCCTTAAAGGCCCTTGGAATCGAAAAAGATACAGTAATCATGATTTCTGCCCTTGCACCGGCCTGGCAGTATACTTCCATTCTTGAACTTGGATGCAAACCTCTTGTTCTTGATGTTGATGAACAGACAGGTGTTTTAAACAGTCAGATTGTAAGTGACGGCATTCACGCAGGGGGAAGACTTTTGATTCTCCATGAATCAATGGGAATCATTTCTGACATTGACCAGATAATTGCCTTGGGAATTCCTGTAATAGAAGATATTTCTCATTCAATCGGTGCAGTTGTAAAGGCTCCTGAAACTGAAGAAAATACTGAGGAAACACCTGAAAAAAAGGCTCCTTCACGCAAGGCAGGCTCTTTCGGTGTATTTACAATCCTCGGCCTTGAAGAATTTGATACAGTTACAGGCGGCGGTGGAGCAGTTTTGATGGCAGGTCAGAGACGCGACTGGATTCCACTCAAAAAATACACAGACGACGCTCCTGTTACAGACATTCTCCCTGACCTGAACTGTGCCCTTGCCTGGGTTCAGTTAAAGGAATTTGCACGCAACGAAGAAGCACGCAAAAAGCTTTTTGCGGTTTACAACAGTGCAATCATCAAAGGAAAAAATAAAACCTTCCTGCGGGACACTGAAGAAGGCTCAACAATCTGGTCCTTCCCGGTTGTGTTGAATGGAAGCGTTAAAGACGTAAAACAGTATGCTCAGCGCAAGGAAATTGAAATTCAGCCGGCATATTCAAACAGCGTAATTTCGATTCTGGACGAAGATGAAAGTTCAAAATTAAAGGTTGCAAAATCACTTAGTTTGAGAACAGTTCTCTTTCCTCTTTATCCCCGTCTGGGTTCGGACAGCGCGACAAAAATCGTTAAAGTATTGAGTACACTGCCGTAATAATAGCGCCGGAGAACAAAAATGGTAAGATGTCTGATAATTGTCAATACATATAAAGATGAGTCTCAAAAAATGGGTTCCGAAATCTCGGCCTACCTGGAACAGATTGGAATCCACGGCGACATCTTCCGTTTTAACGGTTTTTCAGAGCAGTATCCGTTCAGCGGCTATGATTTTGTAATTACTCTTGGCGGAGACGGTACCGTGCTTTTTGCGGCCCGCGGCTGTGCTCCCCTTGGAATTCCAATCATTCCCATTAACTTTGGTACGTTCGGTTTTATTGCATCAGTTCAGAAAAAAGAATGGAAAACAGAAATCCACCGCTTTCTGGACGGAAAATCACTTATTGTAAAACGAAGCATGCTTAATACGGAAATCATCCGCGACGGAATGCGCCGTTTTAGTGCAAGCAGTTTAAACGATGTGGTAATCAGTGCAAAAAACTCAGCCCATACAATTCATTACCGCGTTAAATACGGCACAACTCCACTGGGTAATTTTACTGCCGACGGAATGATTCTTTCTACATCTACAGGTTCAACCGCATACTCTGCAAGCGCAGGCGGCCCGATTATCGACCCGTACCTCGATGCAATGTGTTTAACATTAATCAATCCGTTCAGTCTTTCCAGCCGCCCTGTTGTTTTGAGCCCTAAGTGCGAACTTGAAGTTGAAATTCTGCCTTCCCGTGTAAGTGACGTAATCGTAACTGTTGACGGTCAGATTCCCATTGATTTACACGTAGGTGACGTTGTAAAAATCAAACAGGCTGACGACAAGGCTCTTTTAGTCGGTTGTACACAGAAAAAATTCTACAAGGCATTGCGCCAGAAACTTCACTGGTCCGGAGGTCCAAATGCTTGAAGACCTTCGCATTAAAGATTTTGCCCTGATTGAAAAGTGTGAGATTGAATTTAAAAACGGTTTTACCGTATTGAGCGGTGAGACCGGTGCAGGTAAGTCTCTTTTAATCGGTGCCCTTACATTTTTGCTTGGCGGAAAGGGCGGAGTAGAGCAGATCAGAACCGGGACAGAAATGGCCCAGGTCAGCGGAACTTTTTACATCAAAGGTTTATCTTCTCCTGTTAAAGGCGATATCGAAGAAGCAAAAAACGCTTCCGAGTGGCTTTACCTCCACGGAATTACTTCTGAAGATGACAGGATTCTTTTGCGCCGTGCAGTGCGTTCAAACGGAAAATCTGCGGCCTGGATTGGTGACACTGTAGTTACAAGAAGCGATCTTGCCTCTTTTTCTTCCTTCCTCGTAGATATTCACGGGCAGCATGAGCATCAGTCCCTGATGCGCGTCAGCGAACACAGACGTTTCCTGGATTCATTTGCAAACCTGAACGACACAGTTGCTGATTTTACACAAATGTATTCAACTCTTGTCGAAAAGAGAAAACAGCTTCAGGATTTGATGAGCGATGACAAAACACGCACTCAGAAAATCGAAGTCCTTACATTTGCCGTAAAGGAAATCACGGAAGCAAAGCTTAAAAAGGGCGAAGATCTTGAACTTGATGAAGAAGAGAGAAAACTTTCTTCATTTGAAAAACTCTTTTCTGATATTGAATCCATCAATAATGTTTTGTCGGGCGCGCCTTCAGAAGGTTCAGGCGTTGTGGGCGAACTCAAAAAAATCCGTTCAATTTCTTCTCACTGTGCAGGCTTTGACAAGGAACTGCAGAACCTGGACACCAGACTGGAAAGTGCCTTTTATGAATTGAATGATATTGCAGAAGAATTTTCTTCATATGCACAAAAACTGGTTTTTGATCCTGAGCGGTTGAGTTTTGTTCAGGAAAGACAGACTTTAATCTACAATCTTAAGAAAAAGTATGCTTCCTCCGTAGACGCAAGTCTTGATGAAGTTATACAATTTGCCCGGGACGCACAGAACCGTCTGGAAGAACTTTCCAACGGTCAGGTAAATAAGGATTCAATTCAGAAAGAAATTGCGGAACTTGAAAAAGCCGTTTACGCAAAGGCCAGGGAGATTTCTGCCGTTCGTAAGCAGGCTGCGCTCAAAATGAGTGAACAGGTCGTTGCAATTTTGCGCACTCTCGGAATGAAAGATTCGAGATTTGCGGTACAGGTAACTGAAAAAAATGGTACCGAGCTTGAGCAGAAGTGCGGACCATACGGAATGGATGACATTGAATTCCTGATAGCGGCCAATCCGGGCAATCCTCTTCAAAGCCTTGCCAGAATCGCTTCCGGCGGTGAATTGAGCCGTGTTATGCTTGCATTAAAAACAGTTCTTGCGGGAGCTGATAATGTGGAAACACTCGTTTTTGACGAGATTGACACCGGTATTGGCGGCGAAGTTGCTGTCAGTGTAGGACAACATTTAAAAAATCTTGCTGAAAATCATCAAATTTTCTGCATTACACATCTAGCGAGTATCGCAGTTTATGCCGATAATCAGATGAAGATATCCAAAAGTGTTAATGCAGGGACAACTTCTACTTCTGTTGCACTCATTGAAGGAGATGCAAGGGTTGAAGAAATTGCACGTATGCTTTCGGGTGATGCCGCGAGCCAGGAGTCATTGGAGCACGCTAAGGCTATGCTATCTAAGTTCGCAAATTAATGGAGGACTGTAATGGCAAAAATTTCTGCAGAAAACAGAGAACTTTTTAACAGCAAGATTGCCCCATACAAAGAAAGTGTAAAAGCGTCTCTTGAAAAAGAGAAGGCAATGCTTAATCTGATTCAGAAGGACAGTTCAGGTGTAGGTTATAAAAAACTTTTGCTTTGTGAAGAGCAGATTTACGTGGCAACAATGTGGATTACAATCAATAACCTTTCTGTTGAACTTCTTGACACCAAAAACAACGATGCCCTCAACGATGCCCGTAAAGCACTTTATAAGGCAATTATCTACCTTGAAGACATCGTTACAAGTTTTATCGATGTCCAGTATTCGGAAATTGAAGACAAGGTTGCAGAAATTTCAAACACTCCCCTTGAAAAACGCTTTTATCTTGTCCGAAAACTGGGGCTTGCAATCAAACTTCTGATTGATGCATTCGGTGAAAATACAAAGTGGAAGTGGTCTTTTGTTGAATTACAGGGCCGCTTTACAACAGTTGCAAAAAATCTTCTTGATATGAAGCAAGCATGCAAGGATTATTTTGATCCGCGCTCACCTGATTATGATAATACAGTAATGTATGTGAGACTTCTGCTCCGTCTTCTGGACCAGTCTTCAATTCAATATCGTGACCGTTACGAACTTTCAACACACCGTATCGACGATATGCGTTCTGCAATTCATTATCTTTTAGCCTTGAGACGCCTTCAGATTTTGATTAATATGAAAGACGAAGCCGAAGATGTTAAGAAAAAGGCTCAGGTCTGGAAAGAAAAAATGGAAGCAGACCACAAAAAAGGAATCGCAAGTTAATTATGCTTAATAAAAATTTTATCCTCAGACTTTTTGAAGGTTTTTCCATTCAGCGATGGACTGACCTCGTCCGTCCTTTTGAACTTGTGGAAATGGATAAGGCTGCTGAACGTATGGTTGTTGCCTACATCATCGGCAAATACGAAGAACAGGCAGGCAAAAAGGTTGAATGGTCGTGGATGATTTATGCTTCGATTTTTGAACTCCTCAAAAAAATTGCACTCTGTGACATTAAAAGCCCTGTTCAGAGAATGATTAAAAATCAGTTCCCCAAGGAATACATCAAGCTCAATGAATGGGTATTAAAACAGTACAAAGACATTATTAACGACAACGACTTTTTTTCTGAATTTACAATTTATATCGGACGCACTGCCGGAAACTTTCCCATGCCGGAAAACGTAAAGCTCGCGGAAAGAATTCTCAGTGCAGCCCATAAATTTTCAACTTTGCGCGAACTTCAAATGATTGAATGCGTAAATGAAGAAGAGCGTCTTACAAAAATCCGCCGGGATTTAAACGAAGATATTCAGGAATTTCTGGATTTGCGCGGAATGCAGCTTCTCGTAACCAGACAAAAGCCTTTTGACTTTCTCCTTGCCATTGAACAGCTGCGCTTCCAGACAAGATGGAATCAGACTCC
>DLYJ01000123.1 GCA_003447785.1 Treponema sp. | reverse complement strand
CCCACAAAGTCCATAAGTTCTTTATAAGTTTTTCCTTCGTAACTGTCAGGAAGATTATCGATAATAATTCCTGAATCAGCATCGTTTCCAATCAGTGATTTGATTACGTTGCTGTATCCCATTCCGCTGGATGCAGTTGCAAGAAGGGAGTGTTCATAATCCTGGGTCATGATGATTTCGTCACAGTGTGCAAGTTCAAGATGCTCCCGGAATTTTTTATTAAGAATTTCTGCGGCAATATATGCTTTCGGATTTAAATTTTTTATGGCTAATACTGCAAGAACAGTCTGGCTGTCAACTTCCAGGTCTGTCCGGGGCTTTGACTGATCTGAAATTACCAGAACCCGTTCAGCCTTTTCTATGCGGGCGCGTTTAAGGGTAGGGGCATCAGCAAAATCGCCTGCAATATAGTTAACGTCCTTGAATTCAATCTGGGAACGCAGCTGTTCAATCTGATCGGATGGAGCTTCACTTACGAGAACAATCATGTCA
The DNA here is from genome assembly GCA_003447785.1 of Treponema sp. GTDB lineage: Bacteria > Spirochaetota > Spirochaetia > Treponematales > Treponemataceae > Treponema_D. The sequence continues at coordinate 6,120 of DLYJ01000123.1, read as the reverse complement.
GAAGCAATATCAGGATTGGACTGCATTACAGCACTTAAAATCTTGTCAAAACCGGCTCTCCAGCCGCAAATAATAAAATGTCCTTTCATTTTTCTAAGTTTTTTTAACCCCTTGTTTCCTTTCATTAAGATGTTCATGAAGCCGGATGTGATTTTACCGGTAATAAAACTGAATACAATCATTCCAAAGAGCAGAAGGACAAGCGATGCCATTCGTCCCGGAACTGATTTTACATAGTAGTCAAAGTACGCGGCAGAAACAGCAACGATTGTGTGCCAGACTGCGTCAAACCAGCCTGTAATTCCACTGTCCGTTTTAGTTTCTGTAATTTCTACGATGTAGGTTGCAGCACAGATTGAAATAACGATAATGATGCCAATGTAAGTAAAAGGGTTGGTAAAAGCCCTTTTGATTTTTTTGATGAATCTTTGTCTGCGCTGTTGAAATGTGAGATTATTTTTACCCATTATTAACAATAATGTTATATTATTTTAAGGAAATTGTCGACACCAACGTTTGCAATTGCTTTAATTGTATATATTTGCTAAAATTAATTCATGTCACAATCAGAAAATTCAAACCAGATAACAGCAAACGAAGATGATGAAATCTCGCTGATAGATCTTTTAGCAGTTCTCTTAAAATATAAAAAGATGATTATCGGAGTTACAGTTTTTGCAATGTTTTTTGCAATTGTAATTTCAATTATTTCGCTTATCCTCCCGCCAGAAAAGTCATTTTTGCCTAATGAATACACACCAAAGGCCCTCATGCTTATCAATGACTCCTCTTCAAGCGGCGGCACCCTTTCTTCCATGCTTTCTTCAAGCGGACTGGGCTCACTGGCATCTCTTGCTGGAATCAGTTCAAGCGCAGGCTCAACTTACAGTTCACTTGCAACTTATTTTGCAACAACAAATACATTCCTTGATTCAATCGTTGATGAATTCAACCTTATCGAAAAATGGGAAATTAAAAAATCACCCCGGGCAAATAGCCGTAAACTGCTCAAGGAAAGCCTGATTGCAGAGTTTGATGATGATTCAGGCGTATTCTCAATCAGCTTTACAGACATTGACGGGGAATTTGCAAAATCTGTCGTAAACTACGCTGTTAAACTCATGGAAAACATGTTCCTGGACCTTGGAATCGACAAAAACCTTCTGGAAAAAAAGAACCTGGAACAAAACATTACAAACACAAAGAACGAAATTCTCCGCCTTCAGAGAAGAACAAAACAGCTGGAATCTTCAGTTTCTTACGGAGCATCTGCATCTACCATCCCGGAAATTATGACGGAAACCCAGATGGTTAAGCTTGAACTTGAAGCCCAGCAGCAGGTTTACACACAGCTTAAAACCCAGCAGGAACTTTTAAAAATCAAGATGGCTTCAGATACTCCCGTATTCCAGATTATTGAAGAAGCAGAAATTCCTGACCAGAAATCAGGACCAAGCCGCGGTAAACTCTGTATCATCATTACATTTGCAGCAATATTTATTTCAATATTTCTCGCATTCGCTTTAAATGCAGTTCAAAATATTAAAAACGACAGGGAAGCAATGCAAAAAATCAAATCCGGATGGAACAATGAAAATAAATAAATTTATCGCAGTAATTTTAACAACTTATTTTACAGCACAGGCAGTTTTTCCACAGGCGGCTGTTTCTGCATATATTAACGAAGCAAAGAGCAGGGCAAAACTTACTCAAAGCGCTAAAGAACAGCTTTCCGAGGAAAAATCATCAGGTCTGCTCAACAATGCACAGCTTGCAATGAGCAGTGCAGACTACCTGGTAACGCCGGGTGACATTTATTCACTTGCGTACGCGGCAGGAACAAATGCAATCCAGTATACAATTTCTGTAGACACAACATATAAAGTTCGTGTTGCAAACCTTGGTATCCTGGATGTTAAAGGAAAGACATTCTTGCAGTTTAAACAGCAGGTTGAACTTCTTGTTACCAAAAACTATCCCATGAGCGGAGTTCAGTTTGTTCTTGTGACACCGGCAAACTTTAAGGTAATGATCAAGGGTGAAGTTAAATCAACGACAGAGAAGGGCGCATGGGCTTTGACACGCCTTTCAAACATTCTTGACGAAGACACACTCACAGCCTATTCATCAACCCGGGATGTTCTGATTACTTCTGCAGACGGCCAGAAAAATAAATACGACCTCTTTAAGTCAGTCCGCCTGGGAGATCAGAGTCAGGACCCTTATCTGAGACCGGGAGACACAATTGAAATCAACCGCTGTACAAAAAAAGTGCAGGTAACAGGTGCAGTAGAACGCCCTGGAATCTACGAGCTTTTTGACGGCGAAAACCTGCAGGCCCTCATTACATTGTACGGAAACGGACTTGCACCTCTTGCAGATACATCCCGCATTGAACTTTACAGAAAGCTGGACAATTCAAAAAAGACAGCAGACGCAGGTCAGAAAATCTACCTTAAGACAGCAGATGTTGAAAATGACTATCCGCTTATCAATTACGATACAGTCTTTATTGCTTCTTATGAAGAACTGATGCCTATAATCTTTATTGAAGGTGCAGTTAAAGGTGAACTGACAGAAGCTGCAGACAGTACAAATTCAGTTGCAAATACATCAAAATTAACCTTGACTTTTAACAACGGCGAAGACTACGCATTCTTTTTGAGAAAAAACAAGAAGATTTTTATGCCGGAAAGTGACTTAAAGAACGCTTATGTTATTCGTGACGGCGAAAGCATTCCCATGAATATTGAACCCATGCTTTACGATGCAACCTATTATTCAAATGTACAGATTGACCCGAATGATACCCTCATAATTCCGTTCAAGCAGTACTTTGTAACAGTATCAGGGGCAGTGGCTAATCCGGGCCGCTATCCGTACATTCCTGACAGAACTTACGATTACTACGTGGGTCTTGCAGGCGGTTTCCTGAAGGAAAAAAACACTGGAAATAGTGTAACAATCACAAACATTGCGGGCAAAAAGCTTTCCAAGGCAGACTTTATCACACCGGAAACGAACATCGAAGCAAAATCGAATTCATTTTTGTATGGCTTTAACCTGATTGCTCCGGTACTCACAACAATTCTGTCGATTGTAACAACCTCAATCCTCGTTTATAACCAGGTTAAATAATTAGTGTTATTTTCCACAGATTGCGCGGGTTAGCCCAGGCAATGACAAAACGTGTCATTATCGTGCCAACTTTGTCATTAACGGGCCAGCATGTCATTGTCTTGCATGACCACATATCCATCAAAAAAAAGCCCTGTACATTACGATAAAAACACGTAACATACAGGGCATATTTGAACCTGTAAAAAAGCATTGTTTGAAGCCTTAAAAAGATTTTCTTAACGCTTCAAATATCTCTCCTTATTTTATTACAGACCAAATTTATAAGTTGCGCTTAAGCCAACCATGATGATTGACTTGTTGAGTGTAAGGTTGTTGTATTCTTCTTCAAGATATTTAGCATACATACCGCCGAAAGCTATAGTAAGTGCTTTAACAGGAGTAATTTCTCCGCCAAGGCCAAAGCTTACACAGTCAAGAACAGGGGAGAAAGGATTATTGTTGTCATCGTTGAAGCCCTGTTTGCTGTAACCGATTCCGCCTGAAACGAGGAATTTTTCGTTAATCTTATAGTCAGCTCCGCCGTAGATTTCCCATGAGTCATCATAATCGGCATTTGTTGAAGAAAGAGCGCTTCCCATGTCAGCCTGACCGTTAAAGTAGTAGTTGAATGAAGAGCTTAAATAGAGATTATCGATTTTGTAACCTGCACCAAAGTTGAATTCCGGTGAAATATCGGCATCGTATTTATCACCTTTTGAAATTCCCAAAGCAGCGATACCGCCTTTTGTTGAATCAATTTCACATTCCATTTTTGTAACTGTTTTGTACTGGAATGCAAGGTCAAGGTTTTCTACCGGTCTCCAGTTTACGCCGAAAATTCCGCCTACACCAAAGCCTGAAGCATCATAGCCGAGAGTTCCTAATCCGGTAGCTTTTAATTCCATTGACTGGTTTGATTCAAGGAAGCGAACGGCTCCGGAAAGAGAAACTTTGTCGTTAATCTGGTAAGAAAATCCAACGTTTTCACCGAAGGTAACTGAATAAATATCAAGGCTGTGTGGTAAAAGTGAATGTGTAAGAGCATAAATAGCCTGAGCTGTCGCAGCACTTCCATCCTTGTATTCAAGGGAACCGCCGCCGGCTGCAACCTGGAATGTTCCGAAGAAGCCAAATTTTCCGTGTTTGTAAACGATTTCTGCGTTTGGAAAGAGGAATACAGGTTTTTCGTCCTTGTATTCTGTTCCTGCAGCTTCATGTGAATATGTTTTAAAAATAAACTGATTGCCTGCTTCCAGGTAAAGACCATCTGCCATGAATGCTGTTCCGGCAATGTTGTAAAGAGCAGCTTCAGGACGTTCTGATTCTGTGTTGCGGCTTGGGTTTCTGATATAACCAACGTTGAGGTTTGTTTTTGCATCAATTCCTCCGGCAAAAACCTGCGAAGCCAACAAAGCGGCAAAAAGACCGATTAAAGATTTTTTCATTAAAGTACTCCCGGAAACATAGTTTCCTATTTATATTGACATTTTAACATTTTTTGTCAAACTGTTCAAGAAAATAAATTCCAACTAACAATATATTTTTCAAACTGGATGTGCGGGTGCTACCGCAGCTTGTAACTTGCAAAGTTAAACTAATTGGTTTATACTTCTTATAATGTATATTCTGTCTACCACTAGATATATAATAAATAGCCATGTCTCATGACCGCCTTCCCCCTCTACAGAATCTCTTCAATCTTATCCAGAATCAACTGATCTGCAGGAAGCCAGTCAACAGAACGCAGAGTTTCTTTTGTTAGCCAGCGGGCCGCTTCATGCTCCAGAAGTTCAAGTTTGCCTGAAACGATAGAACACAAAATACAATGCATAGTCAGATGGAAGTCCGGATAATCATAATCAACAACACCAAGAATTTTTTCAGCCGTAACTTCAGTTGCAAGTTCTTCCCGAATTTCCCGCACAATACACTCTTGTGGACTTTCACCGGGCTCAAGCTTGCCGCCAGGAATTTCCCAGCCGTCCTTATAGTCACCATAACCGCGCTGAGTTGCAAATATTTCTTTTTTGTGAGTTTGTGGATTTGTGCGGAGAATGACAGCCCCGCTGACGGTGATTTGTTTCATATTATACTCTTACTCGTTAATTACATTAATCTGGCAGAGTTTCATTGCAGAAAGAGCTGTTTTATGACTTTCCGGAGTTACACAGGCACAACAGCTGGCATCAACCGTAATCTTTACTTCTGGAAGTTTTGCCTTAAGAATGAATGCATTGCTGATAACACAGATTCCGGTGCAGAGCCCAACAAGTTCGATTTCTTCAAGGTCGCTTAAAGTTGCAACATAGTCAGCAAGGTCCATTGAACCAAACGAAGGCTTATTAAAAATTCGGCTATCCCCTACTTCCAGTTTGCTTGAAATCTGCCAGCCGACACTTCCTTCTACACAGTGAAGAACCGGAAGATTCTTTCCTTCCTGGGTTTTAAGATAATTTTTCTGATGAGTATCGCGGGTAAAAATGACAGTCTCACCTGCAGCACGGGCACTGGCCATTTTCTTTGCAATATTGGGTACGATTGCAACAGCTTCTTTTGTTCCAAGCGAACCGTCTATAAAATCATTCTGCATGTCGATTACAATTAAAAGTTTCATTTTGTTTGTCTCCATTTTTTATACATCAATTACTTCAATCAAAAAACTCACCGGTCTGAAGCCATCGTTGCAGCTTATCATCGCACTTTTTGGATTCTTCATACGTCGCTACGCTCCGTTTACATTCATGGAAATTATTAACTTGTGCGCATTCTGCGCACAATGTATCCAGCCGTCGTAAATGTTTTCGCCTCCGTGAGCAAGCGTCATCACAAAAGGAGAAATGCTTTCCCAGGCTGATTCACACATACCCTCAGGACGCTGCCAGCCGTTTGCAATAAAAACTTGCCCTTCCTGAATGTCACAGGCGTGCTGAATGGGATTCTCGTATTTTTGCTGCAAATCCTTGTAATCGGCTTTTCGGATTGCGGTGATTTTTATTTTGT
>DLYJ01000211.1 GCA_003447785.1 Treponema sp. | reverse complement strand
TTCGTCAAAAGTAATGTCAATTTTCGGGTCGTTTTTGATTGCTTTGTAGGCGTCATCAGAAACTTTAAGATAATTCAACTTGTCCAATGCATCTGAAGCGTTAGAAACAATTTCGCGGAGGAAAATGTCTTTGTTTGAGTACATTGAATGAATGATTAATTTAAGAAGCTGATTAACTTCTGTTTGAAATTGATACTGTGCCATTAATTGCCTCGAATTTTAAAAATAATTTCTAATTAAAATATAGTAAAATTCGAGGGCAAAAGGCAAATTTTTTATGCGTGTCTGAGAGTCAGGAGCTTATTTTTTGTTCAGTTTTTTTGAAAATTTACTCAGATAGTAACCTGCAGTACAGAAGAAAATAAGTATGCTGATGTAATCTGCAAGATATTTATACATTGGCTGGGAATCATCAAACATAAAGAATTCCTGGCGGTAAAGCATGTAGTTGATGAGGCCGAGTCTGATAAAGCGGTAAAGTCCGAAGGCGCATACTGTAAAAAGTAAAACCATAAGAACGATTATGAGTGCAGAAGGCTTTCCTGCTTGTGCCGGGTCTTTTTTTGAACTGATTGCCTTTATCATCATGCCAATGTGCAGACCGAGATGGAGTGACATTAAAACAAAGTACCAGTGACTTGAAATCAGGTGTGTTTTTCGTGCCCAGGCGGCTCCAGATTCAATATTCATGAATGAAAAAACATGGTTGGAAAGAATGATTCCGCTGATTGCGAGGAGAACGGCACAAACGAGAATACCGGTGTTGATAAGGGCCTGTAAAACGCGGTAAGCATTGTATCTGCCTTTAAAAAGCGAAAGGTAGTAATTGCAGTTTAAGCCGATGTGTATTGCCCAGAAAACAAGAAGAAGAGTTCCGAGAATTTCATGAACTCCGTCCCATTTGAATAGCGAAGTTCCGCCCATCAGAAGAAGAGATAGAATTGTCATTGATAAATCGATGGTGCGTCGGATTTTTTGTGCTGCTGTCATAATCCCTCCGGAAAAAAAGATATTACATAATATCACATAATTCTGTAAATTGCGGGGATTTTTGAGTGTATTTTGTGAAAAAGTTATGGGATTTCCCGGTCGCGCCGTGGAATGACACGGGGTGTCGAGCCGGGCAATTACATGGTGTGTTATGGGATTGCCCGACTTGGCCGGGCAATGATTGTGTGTGTCTCGTGCCGGGATGACAATGGGTGTTTAGGGATTGCCTGGTCAAGCCAGGCAATGACACGATGTCAGGTGCGGCAATGACAATTAGAATTTTGAATTTTTAATCCAGTCAGAAACTTCTTTCTGTGTTGCTGTCTTGCTGAAACGTTTGCCGTAGAGCCAGTTTCCGTTTTTGGAGATAGCCTGGAGCTGTTTTGGTGTATCACCGATTGGTGAAGAACCTGATGTACAGAATGGAATGATGTTCTTTTTGCCGAAATCTTTTCCGTTAACCCATGTCTGGATTCCGAAGGCTGGTGTTCCGCGCCAGATCGGATAACCGATATAAACTGTATCGTAATCCTTGAGGTTAGGAAGTTCTTTTACTACGCCATTTTTTGGGAGAGTACCAGATTTGAGTTCTTTGCTGATACGGCTGTTTTCATCACGCCAGTTTAATTCTTCTGTTGTGTAAGGATGTGTAAGTTCAACTTTGAAGAGGTCCGCACCAGTTTCGTTTGCAATAAACTTTGAAACTGAATCTGTGTTGCCTGTCTGTGAAAAATATACAACAACGGCTTTGTTCTTTGGTTTAGCAAATGCGCTAAAACAAACCAGAAGTACTGTAAAAAGTGCTGCGATTTTTTTCATCTGAAAAATCCTCCGTTAATATAATTGTAGAATATTGTGTAAACGGGAAGAGTTCAAGGTATTTGAATGAAATTTTATATGACGGCTGGGGCGTGTCTGACATGCCGTGCAGTATAGATTTTAGCACTGTGTAGGGGGAGATGGAAAGTGGGGGAAGTTACGCAGTCTCCAGGGCATCGAGATTTCTAAAACTGGTTATTGAGGGATATATCTGTTTGAGGTATTTTTTAAAATATTCATTCTTTTCGGAGTCAAAATTTGAATGAATGATTTCGCCGTCATTTTTGAGAAGAATCGACTCAGCCGTTTTGCAGTCTTCAAAGCAGACATCCGAGTCAGTGTAAGTAATTAAAATACCGTCTTTTTCACAAAACTCTTTACGCATCTTCTAACCTCAAAATTTATTATAGATCAGCAGACATCTTTTTACAACAAAATAGAGGAACACAGGCGCCTTTTCCGCCCTTTCGCCCTTCGCTCGCGCTCATCGTCCTCGCTTCGCTGCGGTCGACTGCTTCGCAGGGGCTCCACGGCGGGGCGGGGAATTATTTATCTTCTTTTCCAAAATAATAAAAATCTATAACTTTATCCATGATACTTTCAAAAGTGGGCAGATTATACTCATCAAGACTCTTCTGTATAGGCTTTCCTCGGTTTATAAAATATGAATCTTCAAATAATGCCATAATCCCTGCCGCAGTCGTCTGAGCATATAGTCTTTCTCTTGTTCGGTTTATACTCTCCTGTTTACTTTGAGGTAAATCTTTGAAATGTGGAGAATTCATCGTAATTTGGAATGTCCGTTCGTCGATAAAGTTGAACAGTTTATCTTTTTCTGATTTATGAAGTTCAGCTATTAATTGACGAAGTTCTGTACCGAAAAGTTTTGCAACCGCTTTAATTTTTTCATTCCAATCATAAAAGTCTTTTTCATTATAACCTCCGATTCTTGGATGTGCGACTTTGTTACGGATTTCCCTTACATCCCAGAGAAGGCTTTTATTTTCATCTGAATAAAAAAGATTCTCTGGCTCTAACTCCTTCAAAACATTCCAGTTTCTATCATCGAGCAAAACTTTTAAAAGATAATAAACATCAAGTTCGGATAGTTTTTTATCGACGAATTTTTCGCGACCATCTTTTAATTCAACTTTTAAAACATCATCTATACAGTAATACTTCCAGTTACCAGAAACACAAGGTAAATTCTTTTCGAGAAATGCAGCAACAGGTTTTGTAAGTACATACAGATTTTCATAAGTTTTCTGAAGAATGTAGATTGATTCCATAAGGTTCTCCTGTTTTAAGAGAAAAAAAGTGACAAGTAATTTTTTACCTTTACAAATTTATTATTCATATCCTTTTTCAAGCAGTTCATTCAGTACCCGTCCAAGACGATGCGTAATGACATTCTCATTTGAATTTGGATATTCTTCAATGAACTCCTTGACTCTTGGATGGATTTCAACATCAGGATATTTTGTGATAATTTCCCGAAGTTTAGCGACTAATAATTCAAGCATATTTCCGTATTCATCCTTATAGAGCCAGACTCTGCGTCCTTCATCATATTCTTGTCCTTTTAAATATTTAAAAAGGTAAGATTCGCCGTTAATTTTGATTTCTTTTAATTCATTTGTCATATTTTTACCCCCTTACTCCGCATTTCGAGCAGGACGAAATCCGGCCCCGATATATGTATAATTTCTCGAAAAATGCGTTTTACTTTCAGGATCCGTAGATTCCCTAATATATAACGCCATATATGATGTGTTATTACAAATTGTACCGCCTCGGTAAATTTTATAATTAGTGCCTTCATGCACAGGATTAGTTAGTTCTCCCGTACCAAAATCTGAGTGATAATCATAGCACCATTCCGCCACATTCCCGCTCATATCATAAATTCCCAGCGTATTCGCCTTTTTTGTTCCAACTGGATGAGTTTCTTTTCCGCTATTGCCTGAATACCAGGCTACATCTCCAATGGTGTTGCTTCCGCTGTATAAATAAGCATCGTGTATTGTTGCGTCTCCACCACCGGCTGCGAATTCCCACTCACACTCTGTCGGGAGCCTGTAGCCATTCTTTGTTTTGTCCCAGCTGAATGTTCCGCTTGTATTTGTATCGACTTTCCACACGGCATTTCCGCGGTAATAAACCGGTTCCAGGCCTTTATATTCTGAATACGCATTGAGCCATACGCAGGCCATGTTCCAGCTTATGCTTGTTGCAGGAACAAAATCTTTGTAAGCGTCATTTGCTGCATAACCCTTACCTGCAGATGTCATAGTGTAACCTTTGTCCTGCGCCCACCTGTAGACTTCGAGCCACAGTTCATAGGTCAGTTCGTATTTTGCAATTTGAAATGAAGAAAGTGTAATTTTCGGGCGGCTTGTTCCGCTGTTCGGATCTCCTAAATAAAAACTTCCTCCGTCTACCGTAACAAGTTCCGCATAATCTTTTCCCCACTGTGCATATAGAGTCATATTTGAACCTGGGGTTAACTTAGAACCGGGAGCATAAGTCTGTCCGCTTGTACCATTGGTGCTGGTTGACCATTTTGTGAAAGCATATCCGGTCTTTGTAAGATTTCCGGTATTTGCACTTACAATAAAAGAGGACCCCTTTTCTACCTGTATTGTTTCCGGTACAGTACCGCCGGTTGCTCCGTTTGCATTATAGGTAATCGTATACTGAACTGCCTGCCATTTTGCATAGAAAGTAATATCACCTGTCACCGTGTATGGGAAAACTACTTTAGTTCCATCGGCAAATTCTGGATCCGTGTACCAGCCTTCAAGGCTTGCGTCTGTTTTTTCAGATACAGGGGTTGTTTCTATCGTAAGGACTGTTGCTGGTGAAACTGAAGTTCCTCCGTTTGTAACGAATGTTACTGTGTAGATTTTCTGCCACTTTGCATAAAGCGTTGTATCCCGTATTAGTTCAAATGGAAAAACAGCTTCTTCTGTCAAATCTATGTCCGTATACCAGGCGATAAAGGCGTAGCCGGCTCGGCTGACAGGTGGAGCGGATTCAACTTCTATTGCCTTATAAGAAGATACGTTTGTTCCACCGTTTGTTTCAAAACTGACTGTATATTTTTGCTTCCATTTTGCATATAAAGTCGTATCATCAGTCAACGTGTATGGGAATTCAACAGGATTTTTAAATGCAGAATCTTTATACCATCCGATAAAAACATTATCATCTTTAACCGGATCCTGTACTGATTCTATTACTGCTGTCCTGAATCCAGAAATTTCACTTCCGCCGTTTGTTTCAAAACTGACCTGATATGTACGAAGCCATTTAGCATATAACGTAACTGGTTTTGTAACTGTATACGGAAAATTAACTTTATTCCCCGTAAAGTCTGATTTTAAATACCAGCCGTCAAAAATATAATTTGTTCTGCTTGTTTCAGGTTCACTCTGAACGATGCCTGTTTTGTATGATTCAATTTCGTCACCGCCGTTACATTCAAAAGTAACGTTAAATTCCTGATACCATTTTGCATAAAGAATTGTATCTTCCTTTATATCTAACGGAAAAGTAACTGCTTCACCTGAAAAATCTGAATTTTTGTACCACCCTCCGAATGTATAATCCGCACGGCTTGTAAATGGAGCTTCTTTTATACAGTCGGTTCTAACACTTTCAACCGTTGTTCCACCGCCTGCTGCAAATTCAACCTTATACAAACCTGTCGCACTGATAAAAAGAGGATTATCGCAAGAAGAAAATAAAAATAAAAGTAAGAGGTAAAAACTGTAAATTAACGGTTTAAAAAGTTTTTTCATAAAAATCTCCTGAAAACTAAAACCTAAAGCCGGCACTTACACCGGCTCCAAACAGATAAGGATATCCGCCGCGAAGATAAGGCTCAAAATAATAGCTGCCAGATGGAATTCTAAAACCAAGTGTAATTCCACCGCTTGTTACTGTCTTTAATTTTGAATCAATCATTAAAAACTCAGGACCTGCCTCTCCAGAAACAAAAAGTCCTGAACTTGGTTCCCCGCCCGGAGAAGCTAAATACAGTTTTGCAATAAAGGACGTTTCTATTGAATAAATACTCTGGTCTGTGTTGAATGCGTCATAACTTGCGAGGGCTTTTACACCTGCTGAAAAACGCCGTGACAAACTGTAATCAAAAACAATACCTCCGGCAGGAGAAAACGCAGACACAGAATTTTTATTTATTTCTGCCATAAATCCAAGTGATGATTTATAAATCCTAGCTTTGTGATGAAGCAGCTGCTCCGTTTTTGATGAACGGGAAATTTCATATTTTTTAAAAAGTGAATATGAAGCGGTTCCTACGTTCAACATTCTGACCTGCAGGTTATATTTATTATCAAGTTCTTCAAGCGAACCAAATATGATTGCATGTGCCCCCAGCCGCTCTCCTATTGAAAGCGCTGTCGAATCACTTACAAGACCGCTGCTTTGAAATTTCAGTTCCTTTTCAACTTTGTCCATATTTGAACGGGTTACTACCTGAAGTGTAGAATTCTCAAATATCATAGATATAAGCTGATTATTTAAATACCTGCTCATATCTTCTGTTTCACTTCTAAAATCAAGAATTGCAATTATTTCCTTTTTTTCACATTTCGATGAAATATCACGGCTGACCTGTCCCAGAACACTGTCCAGCTCTTTAGTTTCCTGTTTTGCAAAACATAAGGCCGCAAAAGTAATAAAATACAAAATTGCCATTATTTTTTTCATCTGTATTACCTCGAAAGTTCTAATGTAAATAGTTCTCTTATAAAACTTTTTTCAAGTTCCGCCTCTATTCTTCCAAGAGCCATTCTGCCGCATGAATCTGCTGTATATGCTGAGACTTTACTAAACTGTTTCGCGTAAGACGCAACGGTCGTTCCATCATTTTTTGTCATCAGAACTTTTACCTGTGGAAAAGAAATAAAGATGGCATTTGTCTCTGTAACTGTTGTATCTGCAGTAATTTTTGCAGTATACAAACAGTTTTCAGTTCCAATAGAAAAACCATTTTTTGAAAATATTTCAGACACTTTTGTTTCAATTCTTTTTGTTTTATCACCAGAAGAAACAATACTTACCGGACATTTCATTTTAAGCATCTGACGCTCACTTTCCGCCTTTTGAATAATCAAATCAATCGGTCTGTAAACATCTGCCTTTTCAGAAAGAAGTATGAGAGATTGAAAATACAGTCTGTAAAATTCCTCTGAAAATAAATCAATCGATTTTAACAAAGCGATTTTCTGAAAAATCTCCTGTGCTTCTTCTGCATTATTTTTTGCATTCTTTATTCTACCGCATACAGATTCCAGTCGGGGCTTGATCTGATTACACGCTTTGTTTCTGTTAATGTATGAGCAGACAACATAGCACTTACGTTTTGAATCATAATATTCTTCTGTATGATTCAATTGAGGAAGTTCAACTTCACTTATAAGTTCGAGATTACGGTTCAGCCGGCGGTTTGCCTGTGTTTTAGAGTAATCGTCATAAGCAGTATTCTGAAAATTTTCTTCTGCCTGAATATGCATTTTTATCTGGGCATTAAAATACGAACTGATTTCCATATCAGCTTTTGCACGGGCACTTTCGCCATTATATCCGGTTCCAGTTCTTGCTATATATTCTTCTGCTGGAAAAATTAGAGAAAGAGTTTGTTCGTCTGCCCATAAAGGCACAGCTTCTGTCTTTTCGGCTTTATTTGATGCACAGGAAAAAAACAGAAACCCGCCAAGTATAACAGCAACTTGTATTCTAATTATTGACGATAAAATCATCAGCCTCATTCTTTACTGAATCATTATTAGAAATTGCAACGGACTGCTTAAGTTTAGAGGAGACTACACTTTTAAGTTCCTGTGACTGTGTTGTAGTATCATCTATCTTTGACATTGCCTGTTTTAACTGCATGTCAAAAAGTTTTTCATCCATTGCCCATACTGCATAATATTCAAAATAATCTGCAGTAACTTTTTTATCTTCAATTACCTGAGTTTCAAGCCAGTAAGTAGCAATTTTTTCGAGACCGCTAAGGCGTACATTTACTAAAGACGCCCTGTACATATTAACGGTTCTGGTTATTTCAGAAGGTTCATACTGCTTACCTGATGCTTTTGACTGTCCGTTCATGGCTGATTCACAGGCCTTACCGGCAACTCGTTCAAGAGTTCCTGCAACTTCAGTTTCTATATCAACAAGATCACTCCAGTTCTGTACAAAATCAAGATTGTCACCTCTTCCAAGAGTAACAAACACTTTTTTTCCTTCCAGACCGGGCATAACCTTTGAAAGAACCTGCTGACTATACTGCCCCTCTACCAGCTGTACAACCCAATCAGGAACTTCTTTTCCCAAAGTAGCTCCCTGATAATCAACAATTACACGTTTACCGGTTTTTACCGAAGCAGACTTTCCTTTTATACCAGAGCCCTCTGTTTTTGTCGTAGTACAACCAGCCATCATCATTGCTGCACATATCAGCAATATAATCTTCTTCATAAAATCCTCCTGAAATCAGTTTTTCTGTGTTTTAGATAATAAAATTATAATTCTAAACACATATTTATCAAGATAATTTTTATAATATGGTTTTGAGTGAATAAAAATATCCCGCACATCAGTTCAAAATATACACATGGGAATTCGTCATACTTTTATTCAAAATTTAAAGTTCTACAGAAAACAGGCTGGTCTCACACAGGAAAAATTAGCCGAAGCAATAGGAATGAGTACCGCCTATATCGGTGACATGGAAGCCCGGGAACGTTTTCCATCCGCAGAAACTATCGATAAAATTGCTGAAGCGCTTAACATAAAAACAGCAGTTCTTTTTGATGAATTCGGAAGTCCAGAAAATATAAAATCTACCTTTGAAAAAATCTATGCAACGACAATACAGCAGGAATTAAAATCCCGTCTATCTGATGCGGTCGACGAAGTCTGCTCAAAAATTTAGCAATCTTTACATTTTGTAACGTCTCCACACGAATCCACTTGACAACTTGTAAACTTGCCCTTTACAATAATCTCATGAAAGAAATCTTAAAATTCCTCAGACAGCTTAATAATTATTCTCAGGGCCAGATTGCTTCCCTTATCGGGGTTTCGCGCCAGTCGTATTCCAAATACGAAAACGGCTCCGTTACTCCGTCGGAGCAGACTGTGAACAGGCTTGCAGAAACTTATAAAGTACCTGCTTCGTATTTCTACTACAAGGATTTTTCTCCAGTCACCGAACTGTTAATGGCTTCTTTAAAAAAACAGGCGGAAGAAAAAAGCGGTGTTTCCTTTCAGATGAATGAAGATGCGAATACTGTACGAGTTGCTGAACCTGCTGTTTCATTCAAACCGGAATCCGGCGAGGAAAATGAACAGAACAGTTGGGATGTTTATTATGACGGCAATACCCTTCGTCTTGCAGATAATTCAAAAGCACATTTTTTTAAAGGGCAGAAATTTAAGCTGGTTGAATTTGATGAAAACAGTCAAAAAAAAGAGCGGGCACTTAAAATTATAAATACCATTCTGGAAGAAATTCCTCCTTACGATGGAGAATATGATGATGATCCGTTCTATAAAAAAGCAATTCAAAGAAGAATTGAGGAGAAATATGGTTTTACTGATTGATACAAATGTTATCATTGATGTCGCAATAAAAAGAACTCCATTTTACGAAGACTCAAAAAAAATTTTTGATTATTGTTCTTCTAAAAGGGTCAACGGTATTATTGCAGCGCATTCTATAACCAATCTCTGGTACATAATGCGAAAACAATATACAACTGAACAGCGCAGAAAATTTGTCAGTGCTTTATTCGATTATTTTGAAATCTCTTCTCTAAACAAAGACAAACTTCTCGCTGCCATTCAGCGGGACAATTTTTCCGATTTTGAAGACTGTCTCCAGGACGAATGCGCCGCTGCTGTCCATGCAGATTTTATAATAACGCGGGACAAGAATGACTTTAAAAACTCCAAAATAAAGGCACTTCTGCCTGGGGAGGCGTTAAAGATTCTTTTTTAAAAGTGAATTTTCATATTCTTCAGTTACAGAGCAATAGTAAATTTATAACGCAAAAGCAAATCTGTAAGGACTGTCTTAGGGCCCTCCTATCGCACAATAATTTCATTTACGCTATACTTGAGCCTATGAGTACAATTTACGAAAAAGCGCTTTCAAAGCACGAAGAATGGAAAGGTAAAATTTCTACCGAATTAAAATGTAAGCTCGAAGACCGCGACGATTTGTCTGTTGCCTACACACCGGGCGTTGCTGAACCTTGCCGTCAGATTGCAAAAAATCCTGATGATGTTTACAAATACACCTGGCGCGGAAACACAATTGCTGTTGTTTCTGATGGAACTGCCGTTCTTGGTCTTGGTGACATCGGACCTGCTGCCGGACTTCCTGTTATGGAAGGTAAATCCGTATTGTTCAAAAAATTTGCGGGTGTTGATGCGGTTCCACTTTGTATTGACACAAAAGATCCTGACGAAATTATCAAATTCTGCAAGCAGATTGCCCCTACATTCGGCGGAATCAACCTTGAAGATATTTCGGCTCCGCGCTGTGTTCAGATTGAACGCACTTTGATTAAGGAACTTGATATTCCTGTTTTCCACGATGACCAGCACGGAACAGCAATCGTTGTAACTGCAGCCATTATGAACGCTCTCAAGGTTGTTAACAAAAAACCTGAGGAATGTACACTCGTTGTAAGCGGAACAGGCGCTGCCGGTTCATCAATTATCCGTATGCTCCACCAGTATGGAATTGGACGCATTTATGGATTCAACATCAACGGTATTGTTCTTAAGGAAGATTACGATAAATACGATTTTTTGACTAAAGAACTTACAGAAATTACAAACCAGGACAATGAACGTCTTACTCTTGCACAGGCAATGGCAAAGGCTGATATCTTTGTGGGAGTTTCGGCTCCAAATCTCGTAAGCCAGGAAATGGTAAAATCGATGAAACGCGACCCAATCGTTTTTGCCATGGCAAACCCGGAACCGGAAATCACTTACGAAAACGCAAAAGCAGCCGGCGCAAAGGTAATCGGAACAGGCCGTTCAGACTATCCGAACCAGGTAAACAACGTTCTTGCATTCCCGGGATTGTTCCGTGGTGCATTGGACTGCCGCGCAAGCAAAATTACTGAAGAAATGAAGATTGCGGCTGCAAGAGGTCTTGCTTCGCTTATCAGCGACGATGAACTGAATGCAGACAATGTAATTCCATCGGCTTTTGACCCGAGAGTTGCTCAGGTTGTAGCAAAAGCTGTAGCAGACGAAGCTCGCAAGGCAGGTCTGGCACGCGCATAAAAATCCTTTGTTCGGTTATATTGCTCTCTCTTTTGACCGGCGGAACTGCATTTAGTCGTGCAGTTAAACATGTATCGCCGGTTGAAGGAATTGACTGGATCTTTGAAACTTTTTTCGGATTCCAGAACCTGAACAATATGATGTCAAAGGAAGGCGGTTCAAATACACAGTCGGGCGAGGGCTTATTCTTCTACGGAATTTTGTACCACGCCTACTACGAAAAAATGCCTTTTATCAAAGCCCAGATGAATATGGGCTTTGACCAGCACACACACATCTACTGGTCAGAAAATCCTGACTTTAATCATGAAGACCCTAAATTGAATGAACACATGCGCTGTATCGAAGTTGACGTTCAATACCAGATGCCGGCGCTCATTGCATATTATGGCCGTTTTTTTCCGTTCATCGGTTACACATTTTTAAATTATTCAAGCGCGGATGTTTATTCAAATACACAGTCGGTTCAGTTTAATGCACTGACTGTGGGGGCTGAATACTCGGCGCGAATCAACAAAATGTTCAGTCACAGTATTTATCTGAGTTATGCTCCGATTATGGTAAGCGACAGCGGAAGAAAGGCTTACAAATACTTCAGTCACGGTGCTGAATTCATCATAAACTCCCATCCGGTTGCTCTGACGGCATTTTTCTCTGTGCGCAACGGAATTGAGCGCACCAGAAATTTCTTTGACAATTCAACTTACGCATTCTACAACACAGAACTTGGTTTTTCCTTCTACATGAACTTAAGATAACGGTAGATTACAATTATTGAACTTTATATCCGCTGAAATTCTATGTTATAGTTAGCGAATGATTATTGATAGAATTAATGGACCTGAAGATGTAAAAAAACTCAATTCAACCGAACTGGTTGAACTTGCATCGGACATCCGCGAAGGCCTTTTTAACCGCCTGACAAAACACGGCGGACATTTTGGCCCGAATTTTGGATTTGTTGAAGGAACAATTGCCCTCCACTATGTTTTTGACTCTCCCTGGGACAAATTTGTTTTTGATGTTTCCCATCAGTGCTATCCTCACAAAATGCTTACCGGCCGCAAACACGGATTCTTTGATGAAAGTCGTTTTGACGAAGTAACAGGATACATGAATCCGGACGAAGGACCCCATGACTTTTTTAAAATCGGTCATACTTCGACTTCGCTGAGCCTTGCCTGTGGTCTTGCAAAGGCACGGGATTTAAAGGGTGATAAGGAAAACATCATTGCCGTAATCGGTGACGGTTCATTGAGTGGCGGTGAAGCTCTGGAGGGCCTGGATTTTGCGGGCGAACAGAACACAAACCTGATTATCGTTGTAAATGACAACCAGATGTCGATTGCAGAAAACCACGGCGGTTTGTATAAAAACCTTGCGGCTCTCCGTGAATCAAACGGTACCTGTAAGGAAAACCTTTTCCGCGCCATGGGCCTGGACTACTATTACGAAGCTGAAGGCAACAATGTGGAAAAATTGATTGAAGTATTCAAGAAGGTAAAAGACATTGACCATCCGGTTGTTGTTCATATAAACACATTGAAGGGCTGCGGATATAAGGTTGCCGAAGAAAATAAGGAAATCTGGCACTGGACAAATCCGTTTAACCGCGCAACAGGCGAGCGTCCTTCAGGCAAGGGCGAAAATTACTGGCCGATGACCGCCGAATTTATGCTCAAAAAAATGGCAGCTGACCCTAAGGTTGCAATGATTTGTCCTGCAGTTCCGGGAAACTTTGGCTTTACAAAACCTAACCGCGAAAAGGCCGGACGCCAGTTTATCGATGTAGGAATTGCCGAAGAGCACGGTATTGCAATGGCAAGCGCAATGGCTAAAAACGGGGCAAAACCTGTGTTTGGAACTCATTCAAGCTTTATTCAGCGCACTTTTGATCAACTGAGTCAGGATTTGTGTATAAATAAAAATCCTGCAACAATTCTTGTAAATACGGCAAGTATTTATGGAATGCGAGACATTACTCACCTTGGAATTTTTGATATTCCGCTGATGAGCAATATCCCTAATCTGGTTTATCTTGCGCCGACAAACTGTGAAGAGTATTTTGCAATGCTGGACTGGTCAATCGAACAGAATCAGTATCCGGTTGCAGTGCGTATGCCGTGCAATGGTGTTATTCATACACAGCTGCCGGTAGAAAAAGATTATTCAAAATTGAATAAATCACTGGTAACACAGCAGGGTTCAGGAATTGCAATTTTTGCTCTCGGTGACTTCTTCCAGCTGGGCGAAAAGGCAGCAGATTTTATCGAACAGAAATCAGGCAAAAAACCTACTCTGATTAACCCGCGCTACATTACGGGACTTGATGTTGAACTTCTGGAATCTCTCAAAAAGAATCATTCAAAGGTGATTACACTTGAAGACGGAATTATTGAGGGCGGCTATGGACAAAAAATTGCTTCTTTCTATGGTCCGGATGGGGGAATTCAGGTATTCAATTATGGATTTAAAAAGGAATTTCTGGATTTGTACGAGGTAAGCGATGTTCTCAAAGAAAACAGGCTTACCCCTGAACAAATTGCTGAAGACGTACTCTAGGCCTGAGTTAATTCTTCTGCTTTAGCGCGGACGGCTTTGTACAGGTCGTCCGCATTTTTTTGGTTTTCGGTTATTATGCGGACAAAAACGCTGCCGGCTACAATGCCTTCAACGGTGCTGGAAAGAGCCTTTGACTGGGTTCCGTTGGAAATGCCGAAGCCGCCGTAAATTTTTGAACCGCCCTGAGAGCATTTTTTGAGGAAGTCCAGAGTGTTCTGGTCGACCGTGGTGTCAGTACCTGTGATTCCTGTGCGGAGAGCCGCATAAATTACAGGAAAGCCCGCACCGGCAAGTTTTGTCAGTCTGTCTTCGCTCATGCTTGGAGCGGCAACAGGAATGTTTATCATTCCGTTTTCCTGGCAGGCGGCTGTCAAACCTTCATCGTTATCAAAGGGTAAGTCAGGAATTATCATGCCTGTAACGCCTGCTTCTGATGCCATTTTACAGAAGTTTTTAACGCCAGGTGTGTAAATCAGGCTTCCGTAACTCATGATGTAAATTGAAACCTGGGGAAAAGCCTGGTGAAGGCGTTTTATGAATGCAAGACCGTCTTTAGTTTTGTAAGAGCGGCTGAGTACCTTTGTGCAGGCGCCCTGAATTGCCGGACCATCTGCGCTAGGGTCAGAAAAAGGGAGCTGAACTTCAAGAATGCTTGCTCCGCCGTCTACGAGGGCTTTAGCGGCCGTAAATGCAAGTTCATCAGTTGGATAACCTGCAACGAGATGGCTCATCAATTTAATCTTATTCATAAAAGACTCCATTATTTATTCATCAATTTAGCTTCGTGGATGTCCTTCTGGTCGTTCAATCGTTCAAGCTCGCTGATGAGGAACTGCTTCCATTCTTCAGGACGGAAAACAGGGCATGTGATAAAGATGTCCTTGTCTCCGCGTCCGCTCATGTTTACAATAAGCGCTTTGTCCTTTGGAAGTGACGGTGCAAGTTTGATTGCGGCAGCGCCGGCGTGTGCACTTTCCATGGCAAAAAGTACGCCTTCGTTGCGTGCAAAGAACTTAACTGCATCCAGGGCTTCCTTGTCTGTAGCCGATGTAAATTCAATGCGGCCTTCTTTTCCCAGGGCTGCAAGCTGTGGACCGATACCGCAGTAGTCCAGACCGGCACTGATGGAACGTGTTGGAAGAGCCTGACCGTCGTCATCCAGGAGGAAGCGGCTCTTGTAACCGTGGAGAATTCCTTCGCGGCTTACATTTCCGGTCATTCGGATTGCGTTTTCGCCTACACCAGGTCCGATTCCACCGGCTTCTACGCCAATGAGCCGGGGTGACTTTTCGTCGATAAAAGGTGCAAAGAAACCGATTGAATTTGATCCGCCGCCGACACAGGCAACCATTGCGGCAATGTCGAGTTTTCGTTCTGCGGCCTGTTTTTTAACTTCTTTTCCGATAACACTCTGGAATTCCCGAACCATGTCAGGGAAGGGAGCCGGTCCAAGAGCACTTCCCAGAACGTAATGTGTTGTATCCGGGTTTGCGGCCCAGTCGCGCATGGCTTCGTTTACTGCATCCTTGAGGGTCCGGCTTCCGCTTGTAACCGGGTGAACTTTTGCGCCGTACATTTCCATTGCGGCTACGTTTGGCTGCTGGCGTCTAACGTCAACTTCGCCCATGTAAACGGTACAGTCCAGACCCAGCTTAGCGCAGGCTGCGGCAGTTGCAACACCGTGCTGACCTGCACCGGTTTCTGCGATAATGCGGGTTTTGCCCATTCTTTTTGCAAGAAGACACTGTCCGATTGCGTTATTGATTTTGTGGGCTCCGGTATTTGCAAGACCTTCAAGTTTGATGTAAATCTGAGCGCCACCTAAAAGTTTTGTTGCAGTTT
>DLYJ01000141.1 GCA_003447785.1 Treponema sp. | reverse complement strand
GGAAGTTGTGCATTGCTTTTACAGCATCTTTACAGATCTGTGTGATTTCGTCCCACTTGCAGCCTTCGATGAGAGGCTTTTTAACCATCCAGGTTCCGCCCATACAGAGAATGTTCTTGCGTTTTGCATATTCTGAAACGTTTTCTGTGTTAACGCCACCTGTAGGCATGAATGTACACTGTGGGAAAGGACCACCGAAGTCGTCGATGATTTTGTATCCGCCCTTGCGTTCTGCAGGGAAGAGTTTGAGGTGTGTTACACCCTTGTTTACACATGCTGTGATTTCTGAAGGGTTTGAAATACCAGGCATTGTCGGAACATTGTTCTTGAGACACCAGTCAACTACATCTGGGTTGTAACCAGGTGATACGATGAATTTTGCACCTGCTTTAACGGCTTTTTCTGCCTGTTCTACGTTGAGAACTGTACCTGCACCTACGAGCATGTCTGGTTCTGCTTTAACCATAGCTTCGATTGCTTCTGCAGCACATGCTGTACGGAATGTAACTTCTGAAGCCGGGAGTCCGCCTTTTACAAGGGCGTGTGCGAGATCAGCTGCTTTAGAAGCATCTTCAATTGCAACTACCGGAATAATACCGATGTCACGGAATGTGTCGTAAATATCTGCCATTTTATGGACCTCTAATAATAAGATATGGATTTAATATACTGCTTTTTGTATTTTGTGTAAATTACTGCCAGTGTTCAAGATTGACGGTGCTTTCTGCCTTTTCTTCCCGGTAATCTTCCAGTGCGTCAAAAAAGTCGATTCCCGTGCGTCTTTCAACTTCATCTACCGTGCAGGAGTAGTCGTAGATCGAACCTTCACAGGCTTCGTTGGGAAAGATAAAGCCGATTGCACTGATGCGTCCCGTATCTTCCCGTGACAGGCGGTCTTCGCGGCTTGTATAACGGGGTGCAAGAATTACCTTATAATAGAATTCAGGAACTGCAACCTTATTGGGGCCGATTGATTTGTACTGAGCGGCGCGTTTTTCCAGAACCGGACCTGTTACAACGTACACGCGGCCAAACCTCTTTGCCCAGCGTCTGACCTGAGATTCAAGGTCGTTCCAGATTCCGCCGTTTAAGCCGTGGTCCTGGGGCGTTATGTTGCTCAGATAAAAAGTTTCGTTCATGAAGGATTTATCAAAGCTGAAGTCTGCGGCCGGAGCCAGGTGTCCCCTGTCGTAGCCTGAGCGCCTGTAATCGCTTAAGTCTGCTGAGCCTGTGGGAATCTGATAATCAGGTTTAAATTCGTTTGAGCGCTTTGCGTTTTTGCGGAGGTTTGAATCTTCAAGTTTGTATGCGCACCATTCCGCCTGCTCATAGCTTTCGCGGTAACAGAGCGTAAAGCCCTTAAAGTGACGGATGTAGTGGTCTGAGTGAGGTTCCCTGTTGTTCTGGTCTCCGGGACATTCAGGAATTTCAAGATTCAACGGAAGCTGAATCAGCTGATCTTCGTCTGCATAAAGGATTGCAGATTCCAGATTGAATAAAACAAGGGGCAAAAACAGATATTTGAAAAACTTCATTATTCAAATGTATAACTAAATCGTTCATTTGTCATGAGAGACTGCGCCTTGACAGTCAGCGGCAAAAAATTATATAACATAAATAAAGGCAATGACGCCGCAAATAATATTCCGATAGTTATTTATGGGTGTATTTTTTGCGGCGTTAAATTTTTACAGGTATTAATTATGTCACAGATTCAGATCCCAAAAAACTACAAATCACTTCTCGGTGCCAAAGAAACCGAACATGCCATCATGATGGTAAAAAACTTCTTCCAGTCACAGCTTTCAACTGCCCTTAATTTGACTCGTGTTACCGCTCCTTTGTTTGTTGAAAGCGGAAAAGGCCTTAACGACGACCTGAACGGTGTTGAACGCGCCGTAAAATTTCCTGTAAAAGATATGGGCGACGCTCAGATGGAAATCGTTCACTCCCTTGCAAAGTGGAAGCGT
Source organism: Treponema sp. (assembly GCA_003447785.1). Taxonomy (GTDB): domain Bacteria; phylum Spirochaetota; class Spirochaetia; order Treponematales; family Treponemataceae; genus Treponema_D. The sequence continues at coordinate 2,588 of DLYJ01000141.1, read as the reverse complement.
GTAAAAGTTACTGAACTCGGTCTTGCTCCTGGTTTTGGCATTTACACTGATATGAATGCCATCCGCGCTGATGAAGACCTGGACAACATTCACTCACTGTATGTGGACCAGTGGGACTGGTGCCAGTGCATCAATAAGGAAGACAGAACCATCGCATATTTAAAGGACGCAGTAAACAAAATTTACAGCTGTCTCAAGCGCACTGAATTTTATATTTATGACCGCTACGAACAGATTAAACCATGCCTTCCGAAAAATATCACATTCATCTACGCTGATGATCTGCAGAAAAAATATCCGTCACTTTCTCCAAAAGAGCGCGAATCAAAGGTCTGCAAAGAATACGGTGCAGTTTTCTTAATCGGTATCGGCGGAAAGCTTCCTGACGGAACCATCCACGACGGCCGTGCTCCTGACTACGACGACTGGATTACACCTAGCGAAAACGGACACATTGGTCTTAACGGCGACCTTCTCGTATGGAACCCTGTTCTTGAACAGTCATTCGAATTGAGTTCAATGGGTGTCCGTGTAAGCCCGGAAAGCCTCAAAGCCCAGCTTGCTGAACGCGGCTGTCCTGAACGCGCAAACCTTGAATTCCACAAACGCCTTTTGAACGGTGAACTGAGCTATACAATGGGAGGCGGTATCGGACAGAGCCGTCTGTGTATGTTCTTCCTCAGAAAGGCACACATCGGCGAAATCCAGGTTTCAATATGGCCTGACGATATGCGCGCAACTGCCAAAAAGAACGGTATCAACCTTTTATAGTCAGTTTTTTTCTCAGAGCCAGGAATCTAAAATGGACAAAATTGTAAAATTCAATTCTTCCCAGCTCCAGACGTCTCTGAAAGATTTTAAAAAAGCTCAGATTAAAGAGTTTACCCTTCAGGACCAGGCAATTTTGTCTTCCAGGGGTAAACTTCTTCGTTTTCTTGGTCTTTTTGAACAGTATGCTCCTGAAACCCTGCTTACCCTGCCTGTAGACGCTTCCGTACTTGATATGGATGTCTGCAAGGCATGTTCAAAACTTTTCTGCACGCTAGAAATCCCCCTCAGCGGCGTAAGCCGGAACGGTGCCTTTTTATTTGACAAAAAATTTTATTCAAAACGGGCAAACATGCTCAACACTCTGGGGCTTATTTTTGGTTTTGATATTGAATTTGCCGTGACTGCCGGGGACTCCGTCAAACTTTTTATGGAGCGCCTTGATTTTGCCCTTTCCCTTTACCCCAATCACATCGATTTTCCGGCCCTGGAAAGCGACGGAATAAAAATTCAACCGAAAGTGAGCGCAACCTATTCTGCCGGCGACATACAGCGCTCAAAGGAAATTGCCTTTGCCTGTTCAACATTTTACAGTGCAGGCCGCGCGGTTACATGGTTTTTAGCCGTTCTTGCACCGTTAAAACTGAGTCCTTCCAAATTTTTTGCAGACTTTGCCGAGTGGCAGAGGACTAACAACTGTTCAATAAAAAGCGGCTGGAATTACAACGAAGCATCTCATCAAGAAATCGAAAGGATGCAGCTTGAATTCCTGAAGTTCAAATATGAAGAGAAAAACAAGGCACAGCTTTTTGAACTTGTAAGCAATATTGTCCGCCTGAACGGTGCAATGGCCCGCTGTTACGGAGAAGGCGAGGAAAGTGTTGTGGAGCTGAACTACAACCCGGACGAACTTTTGAGTTACTCAGCAATGAATGTTCAGTCATTTTTTGAAAACGCCTTTATGGAAAACAGCCACGTAAAAGTTTTTATGGGCAGTGACGGCGTTGAATATCATTATTGTTAAAATTTTGTAATTTTTTTTGTTTTTTTATTGCCGAATCTGCACTTTTTTAAGTAAGTTATAGATATGAGTACAGAAAATACTAACACTGAAGAACAGCAGACAGAAAACGCATCACAGGAAACTGATTCAAAAGCAGAAGAAACTTCTGAACAGGCTTCTCAAACTGAGGCTCAGAACGAAGAAGGCGCAGAAAGTTCCGCTGAAGATCCTGCAAAAAAAATCGCAGAACTCCAGGCTCAGATTGAAGAATTAAAGAAAGATGCTTTGTACAAGGCTGCCGAAAACGACAACTGGCGCAAACGTATGATGGCTCAAAAAGAAGAAGCAGTTGCTTATGCAAACGCAAATCTTCTTTCTGATTTGCTCGAAAGTCTGGATAATTTTGACCGTACTCTCGATGCCGCAAAAGACATCAAAGAGGCAAAACCAATTGTTGACGGAATCAAAATGATCAACAAGTCCCTCGTAAGCATGCTCGAAAACAAATACGAACTTGTTGCTTACGGTGCAAAAGGGGATGAATTTAATCCGGACATCCATGAAGCAATTGGTCGTGTAGAAGACGAAAAGGCCAAGAAAGAAACCCTTCAGGAAGTTTACCTTAAGGGCTATAAGTTAAAGGACAGAATTATTCGTCACGCAAAAGTTATGGTTTGCGTGCCTAAAAATTAATTTGGTAAATAAACGGGGATATTTGTTTAAGCAACCTTAAGGGCCAGCCCTGAAAGGCGCTTTTAACAATGTTACCTCAGGAGGTTAACATTATTATGGGTAAAATTATTGGTATTGACTTAGG
>DLYJ01000203.1 GCA_003447785.1 Treponema sp. | reverse complement strand
ACGCGGTCAAGCTTACGGACAACGATTGAACTGTCCAGAAGTTTTGCTGTCGCTTCGCTGCACAAAATACCTCCGGTTGAATACTGCTTGTTTACACCTTCAAGACGGCTTGCAAGGTTAACGTTATTGCCCATCATGGTGTAGTTCTTTTTGTTTTCGCTGCCCATGTAGCCTGCAATCATTTCACCGCTGTTGATACCGATACGGGTAAAGAGTTTTTTGCCGTTGGATACAAGAATCTTAAAGGAATCAAACAAATCCTCTTCCATATCAGATGGTTTTGTATCAAGGGAAGCGATTTGAAGGATTTCTTTATTCATCTCTTCTTCTGCAGCCTTCATTTTGATAGCGGCAGTTACGGCCCTTACGGCGTGGTCTTCCATTTTTACCGGAGCACCCACAAGAGCAATGATTGCGTCTCCTTCGTACTTATCTACAGTTCCGCGTTCGTCCATGATAATGTCACTCATGCGGGTAAGATAATAATTCAAGAGGGAAACGAGCTGGCTCGCAGTTAAAAGTTCACTGAAAGAAGAGAACTTCTGAATATCAGTAAAGATTGCAGTCATTTCAAGGCGCTGTCCGCCGAGCTTAAAGCTTGAAGGGTTAGCGACGATTTCGTTTACAACTTCCTTTGAAAGACACTGGCTGAAAGCGTTTGTAATGAACTTTTTGTCCTTGCTTGCAGTCATAAAGCCGATTACTGTCGTTGCTATGAAGGTAAGTGCAAGGCTCAGAACAGGTGCTATAAATCCGATAAACCTTCTTGTTACTGCAAAGTACAGGAAGAGCAGTAATGCAGTTCCTGCAATCATCACAAGGCCAAGAACAATCTGGCGGCTTGTACCCCTGATTTTGTCAGAAAGAAGGCCGTAAGCAAGACAAAGAATAATTGCAATTAAAATGCTGATCCACGGAGCACTGTCATCAACAAAGTCCTGGCTCAGAATCATGTTTGCAAAAGTGTAGTGAACGCCCGGATTAGGGAATCCTTCTTCGTACTGGTTGATTCCAAAGTCGGTTGTACTTGTGGCAGTGGTACCAAAGATACAGATTGCATCCTTGAGCTGCTCTGAAAGTTCAGCACGACCTGTTTTTAATTCATTATAATATTCTTTTGCAACTGCAAAGGCATCCTTAACATACTGTGTCAGGTCAGCATCGTTTTCCGATTCGGAAAGGATTGCCTGTTCAGCGGCGCCGGAAAGCAGGAGATCCACATTCGAATAGAAAGAATTTTTGTAATTCATGTACGAATCGAATGTAATTTCGTTTTCTGCATCTTCACCATTTGTGACTATTTCGTTGTGCATGTACTGGCAGGCTTCCCAAAGGTCAAAGGGATTGTCACCTTCAAAATAATCAAAGAAGCCGTTTTCATTCATCTCGGAAAGTACATCCTTTAAGAAGCCTTCGTAAAGGTGAATTCGATAAATATTCCAGAGTGAAGTAGCGTTATAGTCCACATACTGCTTTTTCGGATATTTTATTTGAACGGAACCATCACGGCATCTTGGAATCTTTATGTCGCGGGTTGTATTTTCGTCAATTTTACAATTTTTGAGGACAATACTTGAATTTGAAATCTGAACAAGAGGATTGCCAAACCGCTTTAAAAGCGGAACGAGAACCAGCTGTCCGTAATATTTTCCGTTGAATTTCAATACAGGATGCAGACGCCTCAGATATCCGTCTTCATCTTTATCCGCATTAACAAATCCGGCCCCCTGAGTTTTTGCAACAAGTTCAGGAAGGGCACAAAGTGCTCCGGAAAATTCCGGGGTTAAAGTATCGCCTTTAACTTCGATGTTTTTGAGCGGAAGGAAATTTTCCATCTGATCAAGTTCTTCTTCAGAAACCTTATCTTCGCTCAAACTGAAGCATAAATACGAATTATTGAAAAAGCCGAGTTCATTGGCCAGAATCTGGTCCAGCGGGCGCACAACGTATCCGATGGAAGTCAAAATACTGTTTAAAGTGTCATCTGCAGACTGCTGGTCAGCTTTGAGACGGTCAAAATCGGCTTGTATGTACTGTGGAAGTTCATTGTAGACATAGTTTTCGTCTACCTTGGCGGGGCTTTTATCCAGAAAGCTTAAATCGAATACGGCTGATTCAGCACCTAACTCGCGCATTGTAATAAGTGCAGACGCGTAGATATCGCGGTTAAAAGGCCATGTTCCAATGTTTTCTACACTGGCATCATCGATATTAATCATAACGACAGAGGAAGATTCCTCTGTCGATTTAAGCGGCCTCTGAAAGAAGTCGCTCATTTTTTTATCAGTAGTTGTCAGTAAAAACAAAGAACTGACAACTACAGACAAAGATACAATTATTAAATTGAGGATCTTTTTATTCATCGATCTCAATATCTTCCTTTGCTTCACTTGCGCGAGAAGAAGCTGTTGCAACACCCTTTGAATTTTCTGTTACGGCACCTGCTGCTGATTTTTTAGCAATTGTACTTGCAGGGTTTTTCTTAAGCCCTTTAGCACCAGAGGCATTTGCTTTTACCAGAGACTCAGCTGTTCCTTTCTGCATTGCCTTAACGGTTACAGTTGCGTTGTCTTCGGTAACAAGAACGAGTTTTGAGTTAACAGAAGTGTTGAGAACAGTTGAATCAGAAACTTTCTGTCCGGCCTTAACTTCTGTCCATTTGCCTGGTGCGCTTTCGTAAGTAACCTTGCCACTTACAGATTTAACTACGTAGTTTTCTGCAAAGAGCATTGCTGCACCGAGTAAAAGTACTGCAAAAATCAAATTCTTTTTCATTCGATATCCCCCTATGGATAAATAATAACTTTATTATAAATCATTTTTTATGAATTCCAACTGAATTCATAAAAAAATGAAAAAAATTATAATGCCTTTCTAAAGCCCTTTAAGATTTCATCCTTTGAAGGAATTTCAATCTTAGGGTTTGAATCAGGAATACCTACGATGTTGTATTCCTGCCATGCGTCTTTTAATGGAATCAGAGCACGGTCTTTCGGATACTTTTTCCACTCACGCATAGCGGTTGAGCGTTCAAGGGCAAATGAGTCCTGACAGAGTGTAATTTCAAGCGGAACCCATACCTTTCCGTCCTGTACTACGTAGTCGCCCTTACCTGCCTGATCAGGTGTAAGACCTGAGTCAAATGCGATAAAGATATGTCCCGGACATGTGATAAATGCTGTGTCGATACCCAGGGATTCAAGAAGTGCACAGTTGAGGATTGAAAGGTCGTCACAGTCACCGCCGTGATAGAGCAATGTCTGATACGGAAACTGAAGGAAGTCAACCTGAGTTGTACCTGTATTGTCAGAGAAAGCAGAAGCCGGGTCTACAACATAGTTGATACCATAAGCCTTGAGCGCACCAAAGAGCGCTGCTGCCATCTGTACATTTTTCGGAGTGGTTGAATTGAATTCATCACTAACAACGGAACGCACATAACTTGCAAAGAAGTTTGCACTACCATCCCGCGGGCTGACAAAAGCGGCTGCACGGCGGTCGTCTTCCCAGGTCATGTTGTTACGGCCGTAGGTTGTAAGTTCAACGGACTGTTCGTTTGTAATACGCTTTCCCAGGGATTTGTAGGAAACAATAATCTTTGCTCCTGAGTTTACAGGCATGAGAGTTGTAAGAATTGTTTCGTCAAGGAAGGCCGTCAAATCGGCAGTAAAGGTTTCTCCGCGTTTTACACGGTCAATTGTCGTGCAGACACTTGGAGAAGTCATAAACTGTTCAATATAAACACTTACTTCAACGGAAGTAATATCGTTCTTTTCGTTGTTGACAAAGGTTGCCGTACCAAACTTGTGGTCGTCGTAACGGCTGTAGAATACAGGGAAGATCGGGTCAAGTTCAATTTCTGAAAGATAAACGTCAGAAGAAGAGAACAAACCTTTTGTTACGCTGTATTTTACAGAAAGACCAAGCTGAGTATTTTTGATGAATGAAGTACCGTCTGTAGAAAAATCCTTGTAACCTGCAAAAACACCTGCCGAAAGTTCAGGGAAGATGTTGTACAGGGCAGAAAATCTTCCGCCGTAAGACAAGCCTGAAGTTCCTTCAATTTTTGTACTTTTACCGGTTATCTGAACTTCCGGACACTGCCAGATTCCAGCATAACCTTCAAGAATCAGGGTAAGTCTGTCCAGAAGAGTCATTTCGTAACCGAGATTAAGTCCAAAATCAGTCATATTGAATGATTCAATTCCCACGGCCGAACACGGAATAATGCTTCCCTCTGCACCAAGAAAAATGTAATCACGGCCTCGGAGGCGGACTGGAGCCAAGCTGATTCCCGCTGTGCCGACAAAAGTTGTATCAAGCATTGTTTCGGCACCTGCATTGTAACCTCCCATTAAACGGAGACTTACATCAGCACAAAAAGAACAGCTCAGAGAAAGGAAGAAAGCTAAAAGAAAAACAAGTTTTTTCATTTAATTCTCCTTACCTTAAAGTCCAAGTTTAGCATTGGCGTTTTCGAGACCTCTTTGTGCTATCTTGTTCTCCGGATCTTTTGCAAGAACGCGTTTGTAAGTAGAAGCAGCTGAATTGTAGCTCTTTTCAATCATATAAACAGTTGCCAGGTTGTTTAATGCTTTTACAGTATCCATTTTGCTGAATTCTGCCTTTGCTTCGGCGTAACGGCCCATACGCATAAGGGCGATTCCGACCTTGTTTGCGTCGCCTGTTTTGCGTGCCCGGGCAAGAACTGCAGAAAGGTCATTGTTAATGTAATCTTTTATAGAAGCTTCACAAGCGGCGTTGAGGGCTTTTGCAGAAGGTTTTTCGTAGTAAGAACCGTTTTCGCTGAAGATTGCAGGGGCGTATACTTCCCATGCCGCGTGAACAACGGTAAATTCAGCATTTGTATCTTCGGATTCAAGAACTGCCTGGATTTTCTTTGCGGCAATTTCACGGCTCTTTGTAAAGCCCTTGCTGAAGTTTGCCATTGAAAGTCCAAAGTAAACAGTTGATTCATCAGTGAGACAGCCCTTTGGATTTGCAAAGAGGTTTTCTTCTGTACCAGGTTTAGTTCCTGTAGCTACGAGAACGATAAAGTCATCATCAAGAGGAAGGTAACCTGTGGCAACACCAACTGATTCAAGACAGCTTGCGAGAAGAATACCAAGTTCATCATAGTCACCGCTCAAAGTGTTTATAGTCTGAAGAGGATACTTGATACTGTCCAGTTCTTCCGAGTTGTGGAACTGAACATATGGTGTAAGTTTGTCATCGCTGTACTTGATGCCAGAAATGCGGAGGGCTTCCATCATTGCGGCAGCCATCTGAACGTTGCGGTTCATGCCGGTAAAGAAGTTATTGCGGGCAATACCTGCGATGTATTTTGAAATTTCAAGAATTTCAGGAGTATCAGGTGAGATAAAGCAGCTCAATGCTGTTGAATCAGACCAGCTGTATGCGTTGCGGTTGTAAACGGACAGGGCAAGGTTCTGGATTGCCTGCTGTTTTTTACCCAGAAATTCATAATCAATGATGAGTTCACAAAGGATTTTGCCGTTTTCCGTAAAGCGCAGAAGTTCAGGAGAAAAATCTGCGTAAAGAGGAATGTCTACAGCAGCGTACTTTTTAATCTTTTTAATGTTTGCTGATTCGTAGGTGCTTGCGCTGTAACGGCCTGCACGGAGTGAAACGTGAACGTTTTTAACTTCGGCACCGGTGTTGTTTCTGATTGTAATTGTTGTAATCGGACAGGTTTTATACGCACTCATAAACAGCGGGAATGCGGCGTCTCCCTGGTCATTGCTGATTACAAAGTCAGATGAATTAGTCTTGCTGAGTGGAACAGTATAGCGGAGGCTCAGACCGACGTTAATCTGGTCAAGGGCACTGTCTCCTTCCTTTACAAGGGCAAAGTTTGTGTAACCGCCGTTTGCACTTACAGTGAGCGACGGGCTAAAGCGGTAACCGATTTCTCCGTAACCGCGGTAATAAATGTCAGAAAAGGATTTGCTGTCAGTGGAACCGGTTGTAGAGAACTGGTAGATCCCCCCTGCACCACCAAGGCCGATGTACAGTCTTGATAAAGGATAAAAATAAAAACCAAGACCTGCACCACCGCCATAAAAGTATACGGACTGGCTCAGGGCGTCAATATTTGATGTTGTAAAAAGGCCTTCAACACCGACTGTCAGAAGACCAAACAGGTCCAGGTCAAGCTGGGCAGTTCCACCAAAACCTGTTGAATAATCCTTGTTACCCGGAATTGCGATTCCAGGAGTTAAGCGGAATGTGATATCTGCAGAGAATGCAAGGTTTGCAGATAACAGGAGAGCTGCTACAAAAACTGATAACTTTTTCATTTACTTTCTGTTCCTTTAATTAGCCAATATTTAGCCAATGGCTTGATAAAACGAATTGTTATATTTCAAAAAACACACAATTCTGCATTTTAATGAATATTATAACACGATATTAGATAAATTAAAAGGCAATTTCAAGAAATCTCCAAAAAGTAACTTAAATTTCCACGGAAAGCTTATTTGCGCCATACCCGAGGCATCTGGCAGGCAGAGTCAGAAGACGCGATAAAGTATCTCTTCATCTGCTGCCATTCTGTGTACCTCTGAATGAATATGAAGTTTTTGTTTACCTATTGACACAGTAGGTTAATCTCGTAATAATACCCCTATCTGTCATTTTAGCAGGTTTATAAATTCACATATCAATATAACGCCTTGAGGAAGTCCATGAAATTCGACTTTAACAAAATCACAGATCGCCACGGTACAAATGCAATAAAATACGACCTCGCCGTTCAACGCGGTAAACCGGCCGACGTGTTGAGTCTGTGGGTTGCCGACATGGATTTTCCTACCGCCCCATGTATCACTGACGCACTTCGTGCAAGAGTTGACCACGGAATCTTTGGCTACTCGGTCCCGGGTAAAGAGTTTTACGACAGCGTAATCAACTGGCAAAAACGTGAACATAACTTTAATGTGGACAGAAGATGGATAGTCACCACACCGGGCGTTGTTTTTGCAATTGCCTGTGCAATCAAGGCATTTACAAAAGAAGGGGAATCAGTTTTGATACAAACCCCAGTGTATTATCCGTTTAAAAATATGATTGAATTCAACAACCGTAATCTCGTAACTTCAAGTCTTTACGAAAAAGACGGAAAGTGGGAAATCGATTTTAAGGATTTTGAACAAAAAATCGTCGACAACGAAGTAAAGCTTTTCATTCTCTGCAGCCCGCACAATCCGGTGGGCCGGGTCTGGACACGGGCAGAACTTGAACGCATCAGTGAGATTTGTCTGCGCCACAATGTAATCGTTTTTTCTGATGAAATTCACAATGACTTTGTATTTGACGGACATGAACATACCGTTTATTCAAACATAAGCGAAGAAGCCGCATGGATGAGCATTGTCGCAACTTCTGCAAGCAAAACCTTTAACCTTGCAGGGCTTCAGTTCTCTACATGTTTTATTAAAAACCCTTCCCTCAAAAAAAAGTTCAACGATGAGCGGGATAAAACAGGCTACGACGAGCCGAGCTTAATGGGATTTACAGCAACCCAAGCCGCCTACGAAAAAGGACTTGAATGGCTGACTGAATTAAAACAGCATCTCAAAAGCAATCTTGATTTTGTACGGGATTACCTTGCCAAAAACCTTCCAAAGGTTCATTTAATCGAACCGGAAGGAACATATCTTATCTGGCTCGGTTTTAATGAATACGGACTGAGTGACAGCGAGCTTGATGATCTGATTGTAAATAAGGCCAAAGTCTGGCTGGACAGGGGAACAATGTTCGGACTTGAAGGCGAAGGATATCAGCGTATCAACATCGCAACTCCAAGACCATTACTGGAAGAAGCGCTAATACGAATTAAAAACGCACTGGATACTATTTAATTGATTCGCGCAAAAACTTAAATCTGTGCCATGATGTTTGCCATTTCGATGGCACCCAGGGCACAGTCATAGCCCTTGTTGCCGGCTTTTGAACCTGCCCGTTCGATAGCCTGTTCGATGTTTTCTGTTGTGATAACGCCGAACAGAACAGGCACACCGTTTTTAAGGGAAGCCTGAGCCACGCCCTTGCTTACTTCTGCACAAACATAGTCGTAGTGAGTTGTTGAACCGCGGATAACGGCACCTACGGCAATAACAGCGTCGTACTTTTTGCTTGATGCAAGACGGTCGCAGATGAGCGGAATTTCAAAAGCGCCCGGCACCCAGATGGTGGTGATATTGTCTTCTTCAACCCCGTGGCGCACCAGACCGTCCACGGCGCCGCCAAGCAGTTTGTTTACAATGATTTCGTTAAAGCGGCTTGCCACAATTGCAACACGCATGCCGTCTTTAGCAACCAGTTTTCCTTCAATTTTATTCATATAACCTCCAGTGAAACCCCGCGTCAGCGGAGATGGTTTACAATTTTTCTGTAAAAATGTGGCCCATGCGGTCACGCTTTGTGCGAAGATAAAACGCGTCAAACTTCTGGCTCGGGATTTCGATGCTTTCCCGCCGGGTCACTTTAAGGCCAAAGCCGTCAAGGCCGTAAACCTTATCCGGATTGTTGGTCAGAAGGCGCAGTGACTTAACTCCAAGGTCCCACAGAATCTGGGCTCCGATCCAGTATTCCCGGAGGTCCGGAGCAAAACCAAGTTTAATATTTGCATCCACGGTGTCCAGACCCTCTTCCTGAAGTTTATAGGCCTTAAGCTTATTAATAAGACCGATTCCCCGGCCTTCCTGACGCATGTACAGAATGACCCCGCGGCCTTCTGCCTGAACGCGCTTTAAGGCCGCATGAAGCTGAGGTCCGCAGTCACAACGGCAGCTTCCAAAAACGTCCCCAGTCAGACACTCGCTGTGAACCCGGCAGAGAACGTTTTCGCCGTCACCCAGATCACCTTTTACGAGGGCAACATGATGTTCGCCCGTGATGTCGTTGACGTAGCCGTAAATGTCAAATTCACCATAGTCAGTGGGAAGTTTTGCCTTTGCTTCCATTACCACGTGTTTTTCGTTTACGCGGCAATAATCCTGAAGCGCCTTAATCGTGATGAATTTAAGGTCAAACTTTTCTGCAAGCTTGAACAAATTGTCCTTTTTCATCATCGTGCCGTCGTCTTCCATTATTTCGCAGCAAAGCCCGATTTCCTTTAAGCCTGCCAGACGGCAGAGGTCCACGGTTGCTTCAGTGTGGCCGTTTCGGACAAGCACCCCGCCCTTTTTTGCAATCAGCGGAAACATATGGCCAGGTCTTCTAAATTCTTCCGGTCTTGAATTTTCATCGGTGCACTTCAAAGCCGTGACTGAGCGTTCAAATGCGCTGATTCCGGTTGTGGTTGAATTATGATCGATGCTTACGGTAAAGGCAGTTTCGTGGTTGTCAGTATTTTTTGTTACCATGGGATAAAGGCCGAGTCTGTCGGCATATTCCTGGCTCACAGGCATACAGATCAGGCCCTTGCCGTAAGAAGCCATCATGTTGAGATTTTCGGGAGTTGCAAACTGAGCGGCACAAATCATGTCGCCTTCGTTTTCGCG
>DLYJ01000195.1 GCA_003447785.1 Treponema sp. | reverse complement strand
TCGTTTCCCTTACCTGTTGCACCGTGACAGATTGCTACAGCGCCTTCCTGCCTTGCATATTCAACAAGGATTTTTCCGATAAGAGGACGGGCCGTTGAAGTTCCCAGGAGATATTCATCTTCGTAAACTGCATTTGCCTTAAGAGCAGGCCAGATGTATTCTTCAATGTATTCCTGACGTGCATCTACAACGTAACATGCAGAAGCACCTGTTTTAACAGCACGTGCCTTAATGTGTTCCCAGTCATCGCCCTGTCCCACATCGATACAAACTGCGATAACATCATAGTCGTAATTTTCCTTGAGCCATGGAATGATAACTGTTGTATCCAATCCACCTGAATAAGCCAGAATTACTTTATCTTTTGCCATAAAAAGCCTCCAAATTCCTCAAAAAAGCGAATTAATTTCGTATATTTATGCAAAAAATCATAGTGCAAATTCAATATTTATGCAACAGGGCAGAGAACTTTGTTTTACGCCAGGGTTCTGCTTGCCGCAAGTGTATCGAGGATTTTTCTCATTACATCAAAGCTTTCTTCAGTCAGGCTGAGCGCATTGTCGTAAGGCGTGTGAAAGAGGCGCCAGGTCACGGGCATTTTTTCTTCGTATTTAAAGCGGGGAAGTTTGTCAGCACTGTCATCCATGCGGCAGTTCATGACTTCGCTTTCAAGATTTTTATCGCTTAAAAGAGCGCGCTGGTAATCAGAAACTTCTTCTTTAGGCAAAAGTGTTATCGCAACGGCAGGAATTCCTAAGGCAAGGAAGCCCGCATTGTCACTGTACGGAACCGGGAGAGTAATCCACGAATTCTGGCAGGATGTGCGCAGAAGGTTCTGTGTGCGTTCAAAAAGGCTTATAAACTTTTTTGCAAAGCTTGAATTTTTAGACTGGGCCTGGCTGAGTCCTGCCTGTGCCAGAACAGCTACCTGTCCGCGGCCGCAGGAGTCAAAAACGTAAACATCGTCGTTCGTTATCCCAAGTTTTTTAAACAGTTCTGCAAGTCCAAAGGCGCCCTGACCGCTCACTCCCCCTTCGCCCAGTTCTTCTCCGTCGGTAAAAAATATCCGGATATTCGGGACGGCGCCCAGGTCGATTGCTTTTTTTAATCGGATGGCAAAGTCAGCAATCTGAAAGTTTGCGGCACTGTTGTCGTTTGCACCCGGGCTTCCGCTTACACGGTCGTAATGAGTAAGAATTGTTTTTATTTTGAATCTTGGATTATATGAACTGGAAGGAAAATTAACAAACAGGTGTTTTCTTCCGGCCACGCTCACCACCGAAGTTTGAACCGAGCGGGTCAGAAGATAATCCTGCAAAAATTTGAGTCTGTCAGTATCCGGTGCAATGTATTTATCGAACCCTTGCGGCAAACTCATAGTATTTAGTTAAGTGTAGAAAGCGGTACCGGCTGAGGGCTTGTGGTAGCGTTATCCAGTCTGGAGAACTCTTCCAGAAGCTCTTTCTGCTTTAACGACATTTTCTGCGGTACCTGTACAAGAATCTTGATGTAAAGGTCGCCCTTTCTTGTTGAATTAACAACAGGTACGCCCTCATTCTTGATTCTCAAAAGTTTACCGTTCTGTGTGCCGGCAGGCAGTTTGAATTCAATTTTTTTACCGTCAAGTGTGGTAATAAAAATAGTTTCGCCCAATGCGGCCTGAGCCATTGTGACAGGAACAGCACAATAAAGGTCCTGTCCGCTGCGTTCAAAGAACTTGTGGCTTTCTACGTGGAGAACTACAATCAAATCTCCGCTTGGTCCGCCGTTCTTTCCGGCATCGCCTTCGCCACGGATTGTAATTCGCTTTCCGTCGTCTACACCGGCCGGGATATTCAATGTAACTGACTTTGATTTTTCTTCAAAACCTGTTCCGTGACAATGAGGACAAGGCTTATCAATTACTGAACCTTCACCGCGGCAGTTAGGACATGTCTGCTGAACGGCAAAAAATCCTGCCTGGCGTCTTACCTGCCCTGAACCGTTACATGTGGGACAGGTTTTACGGCTGCCGCCTTTAGCCGAGCCGGAACCATTACACTGAGAACATTTTTCGTTATGGGAAAACTTAATCTCTGCCTTGGTTCCGTAGACTGCAGCCTGGAAAGAAATATCAAGGTCATAGCGCAGGCTCTGACCTTCAACAGGTGCATTTGGATTACTTCTGCTTCTTGAACTTCGTCCGCCGCCGAAGATGCCTTCAAAAATATCGCCGAAGCCGCCGCCCATTCCGCCAAACAAGTCGCTGAAGTCGTGGAATGCATGGCTGTAACCGCCTGCTTCGCCGCCTCCACCCATTCCGTCCAGTCCGGCAAAACCGTACTGGTCGTAAATCGGGCGCTTCTTTTCGTCAGAAAGGACTTCGTAAGCCTCTGTTGCTTCTTTGAATTTTTCTTCGGCCTCTTTGTTGCCGGGGTTGCGGTCAGGATGATATTTTACGGCAAGTTTACGGTATGCCTTTTTAATTTCTTCCTGGCTCGCACTCTTTTGAACTCCAAGAACCTCGTAATAATCGCGTTTAGATGCCATTAGTTGTCATGAACCTCGTAATCAACATCGTCTGCAGTTCCTTTGTCAAAACCGCTCTTCTTTTCTGCACCGGCATTTGCGTCAGCACCTGAAGCGGCACCTGCATCTGCACCCTGAGCGGCCTGAGCACCTGCTCCACCAGCCTGCTGCTGTTTGTATACTTCTTCGGCAATCTTGTAAGAAGCCTGTTTGAGGGCTTCTGTTTTTGCCTTGATGTCTTCTGTATCGTTGCCTTCGAGAGCTTTCTTGAGGGCAGCAACAGCGTCATCGATAGCCTGTTTGTCAGCAGGTTTAACCTTGTCGCCAAGTTCCTTTACGCTCTTTTCTGTTGCGTAAATAAGGCTGTCTGCTTCGTTTTTAACATCGATTGCTTCACGCTGCTTTTTGTCTGACTCTGCGTTTGCTTCTGCATCCTTTACCATGCGGTTGATTTCTTCTTCGCTCAAGCCTGATGAAGAAGTAATCTGGATGTGCTGTTCCTTGCCAGTTCCCATATCCTTGGCTGATACGTGAACGATACCGTTTGCATCGATATCGAATGTAACTTCAATCTGCGGTACACCGCGAGGAGCGGCAGGAATACCGACAAGGTCAAAGTTTCCGAGAGTACGGTTCTGGGCAGCCATTTCGCGTTCACCCTGCAATACGTGGATGGTAACTGCAGTCTGTCCGTCAGCTGCTGTAGAGAATACCTGGCTCTTCTTTGTAGGAATTGTTGTATTGCGTGGAATAAGTTTTGTCATTACTCCACCCATTGTTTCAATACCAAGTGAAAGAGGAGTTACATCAAGAAGAAGAACGTCCTTTACATCACCTGCAAGTACACCGCCCTGGATTGCTGCACCAACTGCAACGGCTTCATCAGGGTTTACTGCACGGCTTCCTTCCTTACCGAAAATCTGTTTAACGATTTCCTGAACTTTTGGCATACGTGAAGAACCGCCAACGAGGAGAACTTCGTCGATCTGGTCTGCAGTGATTCCTGCGTCTGCCATAGCCTTGCGGCAAGGTTCCTTTGTCTTTTCAAAGAGTGAATCAGTCATCTGTTCAAACTGAGCACGTGTCAAAGTCTTCTGAAGGTGTTTTGGACCTGTTGCATCAGCTGTGATGAACGGAAGGTTGATATCTACTGTAGTCTGGTTTGAAAGACCGATTTTTGCGTTTTCTGCTGCTTCGCGAAGACGCTGTAAAGCCATTGAGTCGCCTGAAAGATCGATTCCAGTGTCTGCCTTAAAGCCGTCGATGAGCCAGTTAACGATTGCACGGTCCCAGTCATCGCCGCCAAGGTGTGTATCACCGTTTGTAGCTTTTACTTCAAATACGCCGTCTCCAAGTTCAAGAATGGAAATATCGAATGTACCGCCACCAAGGTCGTATACGGCGATTGTTTTTTCTGATTTCTGATCTTTGTCAAAACCGAATGCGAGAGAAGCTGCAGTCGGTTCGTTGATGATACGTTTTACATCCAGACCTGCGATTTTGCCGGCATCTTTTGTAGCCTGACGCTGGCTGTCGTTAAAGTATGCAGGAACTGTAATAACGGCTTCTGTTACAGGCTGTCCCAGATAGTCTTCTGCAGTTTTCTTCATTTTCTGAAGAATAAAGGCTGAAATTTCCTGAGGGCTGAATTCCTTGAGGTTTCCGTTTTCTGTAACTTCAACACGAACATCCTGTCCGTTATCCTTTACTTTGTATGGAACAAGTTTTGCTTCTCCTGAAAGTTCTGAGAAGCGGTGTCCGATGAAACGCTTGATTGAATATACTGTGTTTTTAGGGTTAGTAACCATCTGGTTTTTAGCAGGAAGACCAACGATGCGTTCGCCTTTAGCAGTAAAACCTACGATAGAAGGTGTAGTTCTTCCGCCTTCTGAGTTCTGAATAACTACCGGTGCTCCGTTTTCCATTACGGCAACACAAGAGTTTGTTGTACCTAAGTCAAT
>DLYJ01000083.1:12412-17281 GCA_003447785.1 Treponema sp. | reverse complement strand
GCGCTTTGCGCCGTTGGTGCCGAAAAAGTTCTCGGCAACGAAATTAAGTTTTTAGGATATAAACTCGTTTCCAATGCACCTGGTCGTGTTATTTTTACAGGTGACGATGACGCATTGTTCCGTGCAAATTTGTGCCTTCGGACCGCTGACCGTGTATATCTTTTGATGGCACAATACAAGGCACAGGATTTTGACCAGCTTTTTGACGGCGTTTACTCTGTTGAATGGCAGGACTTTTTAAAAAAAGACAGCCGTGTTGTTGTAGACAAGGTGCGCTCCTATAAATCGGTTTTAAATTCAGAACATTCCATTCAGGGAATGGTTCAAAAAGCAATTTATAAAAAACTTGGTGACAAGTGGCATATTCAAACTCTGCCGGAAACAGGCGATAAATGTGATGTCCGCGTATATCTCGACGAAAACGAAGCATTGATTCTCCTGGACCTGAGCGGAGTTCCGCTGTATAAACGGGGATACAGAAGTGACGGCGGTGTGGCACCTCTGCGCGAAACTACAGCTGCCGTATTGCTGCAGCTCATGCTCTGGCGACGAAAAATTCCTCTGCACGACCCGTTCTGCGGTTCAGGAACCTTACCAATCGAAGCAACTTTGTACGCACTTAATATTGCGCCGGGTCTTGGACGCCGTTTTGCCATTGAAAACCTTCCGTTCTTTTCAAAAGAGAACGCTGACCGGATTAGAAAGGAAGAAGCCGCAAAAATCAGAACAGACGTAGAAGTTAACATCACAGGAACCGATATTGACCGTGGTGCCGTTGAGCGGGCAAGACAAAATGCCGAGCACGCAGGAGTTATGGCAGGCCGGGCACTCAAATCGATTGGAATTGACAGCCATGTCTGGAGACCGGACTTTCAGGTGGCAGATTTTAAGGAAATCGAAGCACCTTTTGAAAGTGGAATGATTATCTGCAACCCGCCATATGGTGAGCGTCTTGGAGATGAAGAACAGGCAGCCCTCCTGTACAAGGAAATGGGTTCCCTGTTTACAGATTTTAAAGGCTGGCAGATTGGTGTAATTACCGCCCACAAAGAATTCCAGGAAAATATCGGACGCTACGCAACTTCATTAAAGAGCTTAAAGGCCGGCAATCTGGACACAACTTTTTACATGTACGACGGCACTGAAAAAGAAAAAAAATTCAAAACTAAAAAAGCAAGGGTAGAATACTAAGGGGCAAAAAAAATGGCGATTATTGTTGAACACGATAAACGTAAACATGAAATTCTGGAAAAATCATTAGACCTGTTTTGTAAAGAAGGCTACGACGACGTCACTTTTCAGAAAATTGCTGACGCCTGCGGCATTACCCGAACCACACTCTACATTTACTTTAAGAACAAAAGGGAGATTTTTTCTTTCAGCATCAAACAGCTTACGACAGCGACAGAAGTTCACTTTCTGGAAACCATCAATGATTCAACAATTGATAATGCAACCTGTCTTAAAAATGTAATGCACGATGCAATCGATGTATGTTCAGAAAACCGCCAGCTTTTTATCGTACTTTTGCAGTATCTTACCAGTCTTCAAAAGAGCGGAATCGATGTTGCAAAACGTGTCCGCCGCCGTACAATCCGAATGATTCATCTTTTGAGTACAATAATTATCCGTGGGCAAAAAGCGGGCGAATTTGTAAAAAAGCCTGTTAAAGATATCAACGAGATTTTTATCAGCATTATTGAGGCAGAAATTTTTAAAACCGCAGTTCTCGGAGCCAAAAACTTTGAGGACACAAAAGCTGCGGTTGATATTGCGGTAGACGGTTTATTGAATAAATAACGGAAGCCTGCTTGTACTAAAGTCAAAGCCGTTATCCGGGTTCTGTGTTGACGGAACGAAAATCGCACAGTTGTCAGGCTTTGCCAGCGGGTTACCTGCAGCATCAGTATAATTTACATGCATTGTTGCATCTTTGCTGATTGTCCACCAGTAGCGGGTATATTCTTCGCCTTCTTCATCGTTGGAACGGATTCCGATTAAACCTTTCTGTGTAATCTGAACATCCAGGAATTCAAGGGAAAGTCTTTTCTGTAAGTCGATATACGAGTCAGTGGCCGGAACAACATTTGCTGTGGGGGTTCCGATTGTAAACGGACGTGTGTTTTCGCCGTTATCGAACAAAACTGCAAGTTCAGTAAAGTCGGCCGGCAGGGTTACGTCTGTATCCAGGGTCAAAATGTAATCTTCAGTCTGTTCATTCCATTCAAAAGTAAGTTCAGGGGAAGTAACTGTAAGTTCGGCAAGGCTTGAGCCGATACCTTCCCTGCAGACTGTCGGCTGTGTTTTTGTATAAATTGAACCGTTGAAATAGCGGATGTAATAACGGTAATAGTTTCCGCTGACTGTATAAGGGTCTTCAAAAATAAACGAAGTCTTGAGTTTGTTAACATCTTTTGGAACAACCTGTCCGATGTTTACTGTTGTTATGCCTGATTCAAACAGGTCGCTTGCGCAGGACTGTCTGATAATATTTGCATATTTCATGTTTGTAATCGGAGGAAAGGCTATGTTGAATGCATCACCGCTCTGAGCTACGGTCAAAGATGCTACAGGAAGGTCTTCTTTTTCAACATCGTTGATAATGCAGGATAACACTGTTGCAGAAACAAAAAGCAGTGTAAAGGAAAGAAATATATAACCTAAAAGTTTTTTCATAAAAAAGCCTCCGTTCCAAAAAGAACCTTGTTTAATTTTCGGCAGTATTTGGGCGGAGGTTAATTGAATTTTACATACTGTTACCCGGGTTTAAATACACAGATATTGAATATCGATATGGCGGACTGATTAAAAGCATGATAAAATAATAACGATATTTTTTAAAAAGGAGACGATCAAAAATGACAGGAACATTTTGGTCACTGGTGCCTGCAATTGTTGCCATTGCACTGGCACTCATTACAAAAGAAGTTTATTCTTCTTTGTTTGTCGGAATCCTTATTGGCGGAGCCTTCTATTCGGGGCTTTCGTTTACAGGATTTTTTAACCACGTTGTACATGACGGCTTTGTTGCACAGCTGTCGGATTCATACAATGTTGGTATTTTAATATTCCTTGTTCTGCTTGGAATTATGGTTGCCCTTATGAACAAGGCCGGCGGTTCGGCTGCCTTTGGTAACTGGGCAAAAAAACATATCAGGACAAAGATTGGCGCTCAGTGCGCAACTATCGTTCTTGGTATCATGATTTTTATCGATGACTACTTTAACTGTCTTACAGTCGGTTCAGTTATGAAGCCGGTTACTGACAAGTACGGTGTTTCAAAAGAAAAACTTGCTTACCTGATTGATGCTACTGCCGCTCCTGTTTGTATTATCGCTCCAATTTCTTCATGGGCAGCTGCTGTAAGCGGATTTGTTACGGAAGGCGAAAACGGAATCGCACTTTTCTGCCGCGCAATTCCATTCAATTTTTATGCACTTTTGACTCTTGTTATGATGTTTGCCCTTGTATTCATGAAACTTGAATACGGAAAAATGTCTAAATACGAAAAGGCCCTCAACATCATGAGTGACCTTGATAAAACTGCCGATTCAGAATCGGTTGGAAAGGGCAGGGTAATTGACCTTCTCCTCCCTGTAATTTCTTTGATTATCATGTGTGTTCTCGGCATGATTTATTCAGGCGGATTCTTTACGGCAATGACTGAAGGTGAAGACGGAGTAATGTCTGCAAATCCGACTTATCTCAACTTTATTGAATCATTTGCAAATTCTGATGCTTCAGTTGGTCTTGTGCTCGGTTCATTTGCTGCTATCATTCTTACATTCGTTTTGTACATGGTTCGCAGAGTAATCAGCCTCAAAGACTTTATGTCTTGTGTTCCAGAAGGATTTAAGGCAATGGTTCCTGCAATTCTTATTTTGACTCTTGCATGGACCCTCAAATCAATGACTGATAGCCTGGGTGCAAAAGACTTTGTTGCTGGTCTTGTTCAGGGACATGCCGCAGGACTTAAACTGTTCCTGCCTGCAATTATCTTTGTAATTGCCTGTTTCCTTGCATTTGCTACCGGAACTTCATGGGGTACATTCGGTATTCTGATTCCAATCTGTATTGCAGCCTTCCCTGAAGCAAGTGATCCAATCCGCACAGTTTCTATCAGTGCATGTATGGCAGGTGCCGTTTGCGGAGACCACTGTTCACCAATCAGTGATACGACAATCATGGCAAGTGCCGGCGCTCAGTGTAACCACGTAAACCACGTTTCTACACAGCTACCTTATGCAATGACTGTTGCAGTAATTTCATTTGTAACATATATTGTTGCAGGTATAATTTCGCATTTTGCGGGATTACTGGCTGGCGGAATCGTTGCAAATATCTTCGGTGTACTGGCTCTGCTGGGAACACTTACGCTTATCAAAATCAAGCAGAAGGAATTCAACGAAAACTAATATCCGCCCCAACGGGTACACTATTGGATAATCAGAAATTTTATAAAGACGGGCTACATTTTGGCTGCCAGCGATGTTCATTTTGCTGCGGCCATTCGCCCGGATTTGTTTACCTTTCTAAACGAGACCTAGACTGCCTTTGCGCTCACTTTAAGATGAGCGTAAAGGACTTTGTCCAAAAATACTGCCGCTGGGCAGACTACTATTACGGAACCCAGGTTCTCGCCCTTCAGGAAAAAAAGAATTACGACTGCATTCTCTGGGAAAACGGCTGCTCCTGCTATGAAGCGCGCCCGGTTCAGTGTTCAACATATCCTTTCTGGTCATGGATGATTGCTGACGAAAAAACCTGGAATGAATGTGCTCAGGATTGTCCCGGCATGAATAAGGGACGGCTCTGGAGTGTGGAAGAAATTGAAGAAAATAAACGCGCCTACGACGAAAACAAACCTCT